>CAZLOL010000251.1:0-2092 GCA_964561045.1 uncultured Ignavibacteriaceae bacterium
GGCATTTTTTTTTATTGAAAATTTTAAAATGTAAATTTTAATTTGTAAATTTTAAATGCTGCACTATTTATATTTCATTTTAAAAACTAATAACTATTAATTCTAAATTCAAAACTCTTAACTCTAAAAACTATATAAACTATTAACTCTTAACTCTATAAACTCTATAAACTCTTAACTCTAAAAACTCGTAACTCATAACTCGTAACTCTCTACCCTCTTCTCAGCCACCCATCTATTCCCCTCGCAGCCAGTTTCGCTTCCGCAACGGCATTCACAACTTCCACTCCCCCGTTATACACATCACCGGCAGCAAAATATTTTGGATTTCCTGTCTGAAAAGTTTTTGCATCAGCTATTACTCTTCCCTGTTCATCTGTCTTTAGTCCTGAAATGTTCTTTAGAATGCCTACTTGTTTTGTCTGACCTGTTGCTTTAATTACCATATCGCATTCTTCGATGAAATCACTGCCCGGGATATTTTCCATTTTACCGTTAACAACTTTTGTCCTTATAAACTTTACTCCTTCAACTTTTCCGTTACCGGTAATTTCAACGGGAGAGACATTGAACATTCCTTCGACACCTACACTTTTAGCAAGTTCATATTCAAAGTAATAAGCTCTGAGATTATTCAAAGACCTTCTGAAAGAAAGTATTACTTTCTCAGCTCCCATTCTTGCTGATTCTGATGCAGCATCCATCGCTGTATTTCCGCCGCCGAGTACGATCACTTTCTTACCGACCTTTGTCTTATGCTGATTGATCCTTAATTCAGAAATAAATTCAACAGCACCAAGACAATTTTCCAGATCCTCACCCTTGATTCTGATTGAAGAAGTTTCACCAAGTCCTATTCCGAGAAATATTGCATCATATTTTTTTTCCAAATCTTCAAATTGATCTTTAGAAATAACCGGGGTACTATAACTTATATTAAAATCAAATTGCTTCTGCAGATAGTTTATCTCTTTTAATGCTTCTTCATTTGTAATTTTATAAGGAGCTACTCCATATAGCGTCAGACCGGATGGTTTTTCTTTTGCTTCAAAGATATCAACTTCATATCCTTTTGATCTTAATTCACATGCGCATGAAATTCCCGCCGGACCTGCACCTATTACCACAACTTTCTTTCCGTTTGATTTGCCGTGTGAAAATAATTTTTTGTTTTCACTGATCACCTTTGTTGAAGCAAATGTCTGAAGTCTTCCGATCTCTATTGCTTTGACTTCCTGAAGATTATAAACGCACGCTCCTTCGCAAAGCACTTCCGTAGGACAGACTTTCCCGCAAGTATTGCCGAAATAGTTTGAATCATATATGGTCTTTGCAGCACCGGCAGTATTTCCTGAATTTATCTGCCTGATAAAAAGAGGTATATCAATATGCGTAGGACATGCCGTAACACAAGGCGCATCATAGCAAAACAGACATCTCGAGCTTTCATAATACGCCTGTGTATTGTTCATCAGTGGCTTTATCTGCTCGAAGTTTCTGTGATATTCCTGTTCGGTGGTTGGGTTATTGAATTCGGACATTAAGTATTAAGTATTAAGTATTAAGTATTAAGTATTAAGTATTGGGTATTGGGTATTGGGTATTGGGTATTGTGTATTGGGTATTGGGTATTATGTATTGAAAAACATTCATCAGTTAAATGATTTTATTAAGTTATAGATCATTTTTTGTAAAATTTCAATTCTGCTTAAAATCAGGTATATATTATCTTCATTTATATAATTTAAATTCTTTGATATTAAAATTTGAGTTTCAAGCTCAAATAAAGATCCATTTGCATTACCGAGGAAATTTTTAAATTCACCATTTGTATTTCTTCCGGCACCTTCAGCAATATTTGACGGAACAGAAACTGCTGATCTTCTTAATTGATTTATTAATCCATATTTTTCTTCAGAAGGGAAATTTTTTGTAATAGAATAAATTTCACTAACCAAATTTATTGATTCCTGCCAAATTCTTAGCTTCTTATAATCATTCATGATCCAAATAATTAATTCATAAAATTTCTCTATTAAATATAATAACTCAATACCCAATACTCAATACCCAATACTCAATACCCAATACT
>CAZLOL010000251.1:2192-5403 GCA_964561045.1 uncultured Ignavibacteriaceae bacterium
AATACCCAATACTCAATACCCAATACTCAATACCCAATACTCAATACCCAATACTAAATACCCAATACTCAATACCCAATACTAAATACCCAATACCCAATCAAAGCTCCGTCATCTTACCATACGTTTCCGGTCTCCTGTCCCTGAAGAAATGCCATGTAGAGCGAACCTCCTCTATCATATCCAGATCAAACTCTGATACAAGCAGTTCATCTTTATCTTCCGATGCCTGTGCAAATATCTGTCCGCGAGGATCCACGAAATAAGATGATCCGTAAAACTTTCCGAGATTCCATGGCTTCTCTTCTCCTACTCGGTTTATACATCCCATAAAATAACCATTGGCTGCAGCATGCGCAGGCTGTTCGAGTTTCCAGAGATACTGAGAGAGTCCTGCAACTGTAGCCGAAGGATTGTAAACTATTTCAGCTCCGTTCAGTCCGAGTATTCTTGCGCCTTCTGGGAAATGCCTGTCATAGCAGATATATACACCTACCTTACAGTACTTCGTTTGAAATACCGGATATCCGAGGTTGCCCGGTTTGAAAAAATATTTTTCCCAGAATCCGGATGTGTGAGGAATATGATTCTTCCTGTATTTCCCCAGATAGGTTCCGTCTGCATCTATAACAGCCGCAGTATTATATAAAATACCTGCCTGTTCTTTTTCATATATCGGAACTATCATAACCATACTATACTTCTTTGCATAAACCTGCATTTTTTCTATTGTTGGACCCGGCACCGGTTCCGCGGATTCATACCACTTCTTATCCTGTCCCGGACAAAAATACGGAGTGTTAAATATTTCCTGAAGACAAAGTATCTGTACTCCTTTTTTTCCGGCATCTTCAATGAATGGAATGTGTTTGTCGACCATTGCATCTATTATTTCACGGATAGTACCTTCGCCTTCCGTTTTGGGAAGACTCATTTGAATCAATCCTGATTTTATTATTCTTGGCATAAAGTATTTGTTAGTTTATGTATAATTCTAAAGAAATTAGTTTTGATTGGAATAATGAATCCTGATGATTATTTTTGGAATCAGGCATGTAAGGAAAGCTGTATAAAATAAAATTTGTTATTTTTAATTAATAAATGTTAACTGTAATAAAATTAAAGACAGAAAGTGTCTCCTGTGTTTAGTTATAAACTGATACTGAAATAAATATTAAATAAATTTTACAGGATCTTTCGATTTAAAAAACATTTACAGCATCAATAAACAAGCATCATCTTTTTTGAATCTACCAGCTTTTCATTTACTATCAGAGAATAAAAATAAACTCCGCTGCTCAGACCCGGATTATTGTAATCTAAACGGATATTTCCCCTTTCATAGAATTTATTATCTAATACTCTGTCTACTTCCTTTCCGAGTACATTATAAATAACCAAACTAACCGTTCCGATTTCGTTCATTTTAAAACCAATAGTAGTAGAGGGATTGAATGGATTCGGATAATTCTGAAACAAAGTATAATCATCAGGGTAAAGAGCTTTTTCATTCTGAGCCTTATGAACTGCAGAAAATGCATCTACTATTCCCCATCCCATTAAATTATTTGGTGAAGAACTGTTATCTGCTGTGCTTTTCAATATTTCTTTTACTTCAATCGGAGTCAGATCCGGATTAGCTGAAAGTATCAGTGCACAGACCGCTGCTACCATTGGGCAGGAAAGCGAAGTACCGAAAGATGAACTTGTATATCCGGTACTGCCGGCTCCGAAACGCGCCGCATAGTTATTTGAACCCATTGCCATTACATCCGGCTTTATCCTTCCGTCAACTGTGGGACCTACTGATGAATAGCTTGCCCGGACTCTGTTGAATCTGACTGCTCCGACAGTGATCACACTGTCTCCGTCAGCAGGAGCACTAAGTGTATTGTGCGATGAATTGGAGCCGTCATTACCGGATGAAACTACAACTATGATCCCCTTACCTACCGCTATATCAGCTGCTCTTGTTATCATAGGGGTATTTCCATCCATTGATTCCCAGGTGTATGAAGTATAAGGCGGATCAAAGTGAAGATAACCGAGTGAACTGGAAATAATTTCAGCTCCAAGACTGTCAGCCCATTCAGCAGCTGCTATCCAGTTATCTTCTTCAAGCGGTGTTTCACTGTCCGTATTTTCTGTCTTGGCTAAAATAAACCTTGAATTGTATGCAGGTGATACTAAAAAACCGGGATCGTATCCGCAAATAAGAGAGAGTGTTAATGTACCATGCCATCCCTGACCCATTCTTCCCGTTCCATCTGCTACTATTGTATCTCCGTTTACAAAATCATAAGTCCTTAATCCTTTAGACAGAATGTTATTAAAACAACCATGGCCGAGATTGTCGAATCCGGCATCAAAAGCAGCAATAAGTATTCCATCTCCGCTTACTCCTTCATCATGAACAGGCGGCACATTTATTACATTTGCCTGATTCAGCGACTGTCCGTAATTCATTGTTGTCGGACTGTTATTTCCCGGATTTCCGGAATTATCTTCAGTGAATATATTTGCAGATTCACTGTTTTTGTAATACCTCTGAACTATATCAATTTTTTTTACAAAATCCCGGTCTGCTAAATTATCAATCTGCATTTTATCGGCATAACAGGATACTGCATTGAACCATTTTGATTTATGTCTTATCTGTATACCAGATGACCTGAGCTCATTTACATAATTCTGATTGACGGGTATGTCTCTTTCATCAAATTTTACATCTCCCTTTATTCTTTTTAATCTTCTTTGAATTGATTCCTCCGTAAGGAACGACCCTGGATTAGAAAGCTTACTGTATGATTCAGGACCCTTGTCCTTGAAATATATCCATACGAGATTTTTCGCATCATTGCTTTGGAATGTGATCTTCCGGGATAGTCTGGAACTCAGCTTGGAATTGTAATTGTCAAAACTGCTTAATAAAACTACTGCAATTAATAATACTGAATGAATAAATATTCTTTTTGAGAGTTTCATAGTCTTAAAATTTATATTATTGAATTTCTAATGATTTGACCGAAAGATCAAATTTTATCAAATAATATATTCGGGTGACTTAATCTAAATCCTTTGAATTTTAAAATCAATACCTATTTGGCTTACAATGGTATTGGGTATTAGGTAGTGGGTAGTGGGTAGTGGGTAGTGGGTAGTGGGTAGTGGGTAGTGGGTAGTGGGTAGTGGGTAGTGGGTAGTGGGTAGT
>CAZLOL010000252.1:0-5364 GCA_964561045.1 uncultured Ignavibacteriaceae bacterium
GAGAATCAAATAAACAAAGATATTCATTAAAATTAAAAAGCTGTTTCTGCTAATGCGGAAACAGCTTTTTTGTTTGCAGTATCTTTTAGGAAATATTAAATTCTGAATTACATAGTAATCAGTCTGAAAAATTAATTATCTGATTTTAAAAGTTTATTTACAAGTTCCCGGGTCCCTTCAGTTGCACTTTTCTGAATGAAATTAATATTCCTCTGATAAAAATAGTTTTCAGGTTTTTTAGGATCAATCAGATATACGGGTACATCAGTCTTTGCAAATTCCAGTAAACTTGCTGCGGGATAAACAACTAATGACGTTCCGATTACAATCAATATATCAGCTGTTAAAGTAACCTTTATCGCTTCTTCCATCATCGGCACCATCTCACCAAACCAGACTATATGCGGTCTTAGCTGTGAACCCTTTTCACACCTGCAGTTAACGGTAATATCACTTCCTTCCAGATCATAAATTATACTTTCATCAACGGTGCTGCGTGCTTTGTTCAGTTCACCGTGAAGATGAATTATCTCCGATGAACCCGCTCTCTCGTGAAGATCATCAACATTCTGTGTAACTATGGTGACATCAAACTTCTTTTCAAGCTCTGTCAGAGCGATATGCGCATCATTGGGCTTTGCTTTCATAAGCTGCCTTCTTCTCTGGTTATAAAAATCAAGTACAAGCTCCTTATTATTTCTCCACCCTTCCGGAGATGCAACATCAATGACATTATGTCCTTCCCACAATCCGCCCGAATCCCTGAATGTGGAAAGTCCGCTTTCCGCGCTGACACCGGCGCCTGTAAGAACTACGATTTTTTTATTCATGTTTATTTTTATTTTAAAAATAAAATAAATATGCTTCACTCTCAATATAAATATATAAATTCAGATCTTATGTAAGTTGCATATTGCTGAGAGACTAGTAAAATCCTCCACATGTGAAGTGAAAGTTTTCGGAAGAAAAGTAAATGTCACTTTAAATAGAAAAATTTTCTCCTGAAGAAGAAAAAAAAATCTCCAAAAGGTAAATGAAATCCTCCCGAAGCAAAGTGAAAGTAATATGGTATGAAAAGTTCAGCAAAAAGTATAAACTATATTTCCCCGGCTATGCCTCCGGTACTTTTTGATGACTTATATGGGAATTTAAAGACTCTTTAATTTAAAGGACTTTTATAAGAAATAATAAATTATTGATTTAATATGGTGTAACTAATAATTCATCTTTAACTAACATTATATCGTATCAGGTCTTCAAGGCGCGAGAAGCAAGGATTTCAACCTATAGCGATCAATCTTTACAAACTTGATGAACTTTACAAACTTGATGAACTATTTCTTCCCCGCCACCTTATCAATCAGATACTGCGCAACTGCATCTGCCTCTTTCGGCTTCAGACCGGGATTTGGCATCGGAGGATAATCCGGAAATACTTTAGTCGGATTCTGTATCCAGGCTGAAAGCTTCTTCACGTCTCCGTTGAATGTTGGAACTGTTTCATTATATGGAGGACCTACAAGCTTTGCATCAAATTTATGACATGCTGAACAGATCCTGGTAAATATTTCTTCACCATTTACGCCGGCAGTATTAATGGTTTTGCTTTTTTTGGTTTTTTCCAGTTCTTCTGCTTTTAAATTTATATCGGCCAGATGTTTAAATGAAGCCGTACCGAATGCCGCCTGATTCTTCATTATTATGAATCCGCAGGACAGTATAAGTAAATAGAATGCCGCTCCGATGTATTTCAAATCCGAATTCTTTATCACCGCATATAAAAAATTGCACAGGATCAAAATAGAAACAAAGGCAAGACCTGTGTACATGAATACAGTGCCTGAAAGTGAAACACTTGGCATCATATAAAAACTTAAAAATAAAAATATTGGTAATACAGCGGCTCCCGTGAAAGCAATATTGCCACCGATCTTCTTTACAAAATTGGAATACTCCGCATCCATGTCATAGAGACCTCCCTGCCAGCTGAAGAAAAAGAAAAGTATGGCGCTTCCGGTAATAGTAATGGAAAGAACTACGATGAATAAAAAATTAAGTAAAGTTGCACCGGAAAGAAACATCTGCGCTATATTCTGGAAATCCTGATATCTGTCTGAAAACAAAGCAATGGAAGTTCCGCCTGCAAAAAATATTGCGGTCAGCAGCAAAAGTACAAAAGCATACAGTCCTGAATTTGAATTTGTATTCTTCAGATCGAATTCATAGTCGGAAATATCTTCGGGAATTTTTGTCTCAAGCTCATGCTTATTCAGTCCGCTTATTCCTTTGAAAGTCTCTATAAGCAGCTCTATCTGAAAAGTATTCTGAAAGCTGTAAACAAAATTCACTGCTATTGCCATAAAAAGAGTAGCAACAAACAGTAGGCTTACGCTTATCACCTTCACTTCAAACATCAGCTGCGCATAGCAGAATGTGATCGCAAGAAGAGGTATCACTCCAAGACCAACGCCCACAAACCTGTTGATGGCAAGCTTATCTATGATATCCTTTGCAAATCTTATGAAAAGCTTGTTCTTGTTTTTTCTTCCGTAAGCATTGAATATCATTGAAAAGGCAGTTCCTCCGAACACCATTCCGAAAAAGGGAAGAAAGATCAGCATGGAAAGCACAAGTATGACTTTCAGAAGATTAAGATGCTGCGTAGTAGCAGGTATTACTAAATTATCTAAAAAATCCATTATGAAAATTTTATATTAAATTATTCCAGAAAAAGTTTTACTAATTTGTCCAGAGACAAAAGAGTTATTATCAAAAGTGTGAAAATATTTATATTTATGAACATGTTTTTTACGGTCTTATTTCCGCCGTCAGATCTTAAGAATTTCAATGACTGATAAAACAGCCAGCCGCAAAGCATAATAAGTAGTATGCTTGTCAGAGTAAAATTCATTATTCCGAAGAAATTGAATGACAGTGCAATCACAATAGTAAGCATTATCCAGCAGAATGTTATATTCATCAGCTGCCTGTTGTTAAATAAATTAGTAAGTGTCGGAAATCCACCCTTGTCATAATCCTTTCCATACACCAGAAGCAATATCCAGAAATGCGGTATCTGCCAGATAAAAAAGTATGATGCAATCAAAAGAATCTTCGGATCAAATACATATCCTCCCGCTGCCACCCATCCTGCCACCGGAGGCAAAGCTCCTACAAGCGAACCGGGAATTATTGCAAGCGCAAATACTCTTTTCAGAGGAGTATATACGCCGTTGTACCAGAAGAATGTCAGCAGTCCGATCCCAAGTGTCAGCAGATTTGACTTCAGCAATAATACGGCACAGCCTAAAAACAAATATGAGAACGATATCAGAAGCACAGTCTTTGATGAAACAGTTCCCGAAGGAATCGGTCTGTCCTTTGTCCTGTCCATTAAAATGTCGGTTCTTCTTTCCTGATAATGGTTCAATGCAGCAGCTCCGCATGCAAGAAAGAAAATCCCCGCTATGGGATATAACGAAAAAGAATCGAGATTTTGCGAAGCTAAAATATATCCGAGTCCGGTTGTAAACGCTACAAGAATTGTGATCCTGATCTTTGAAACTTCAAACAGGATTTTCATCAGGCTTGAGATTCCCGATCTCTTACCTGCCTCTAATGCTAATTCTTTTTTATTTGTAGTTACTGTACGGATAATATTATTGATCTATTTTTTTAATGAATCAGGTTTCTTCATCTCCGGTGAAACGGAGTTCTTCTTTGTTGTGTCAATCTTTGTAACTGCTTTGACTGAATCAGTTTTGCCCGAAGAAGTTTTTAGAGTGTCGGTCTTGCTGATCACTGAATCTTTCTTTGTTGTATCAACGGGAGCCGGCGGGAAATAATTTTTCCACGTAAGAAATTTTTCTTCATCTACCACCACAATAGGTGCATACATATAAGAGTGATTTAGTCCGCAGTATTCAGCGCATGCTGCATAGTAATTTCCTACCTCCGTTGTCCTGATCCAGTAATAGTTCTTCCTTCCCGGCACTGCATCTTCCTTTACCCTGAAAGAAGGCAAATAGAAACTGTGAAGAACATCGTTTGATGTTATTTCGAATTTAACATCTTTATTTACGGGTAAAAAAAGCGTGTCGGATTTTTTCTTGTTGTCATATTCAAATGACCATTTCCACATTTGCCCAGTAACATTTACCACCATAGCATCTTTAGGCACATCTCTCATGTTTTTAAATCCGCCCCAGCTGATAAAAAACATTATCATTACAAGTATAATAGGAATTACCGTCCAGATTATTTCAAGAGTTGTGTTTCCTTCAATGTTTGAAGGCACCGGATTTCTTTTCCTGCTGTACTTATAAACAAAATAAAGCATTGCTACCGTAATGATCAGCAATAATATTATTGAAATACCCATTATAAACCAGAAGGTATAATCAACTTCATTTACTATACTTGGTCTCATATTTTTTTAATATCTGAAAGTTAAATCAAAGAAAGTTAAAATTAATACCACTACGAATATTATCATGCATACACCAATAAAGATCTTTATAATTTTATTGTCAAATTTCACATGCATAAAGAAGTTTACAACGAACATAGACTTGACTAACGCAATCACTAGCGCAACTGTCAAAGCAAGAGCTCCGAGATTTATGCCCGCTACTGCAACAGTAATTGATGTCAGCGAAAGCAGACCGATCCATACAAGTATGTTCACCCCGTAATTCGGATGATGCACTTCAGCAATGTGCCCTTCGTCGTGGGCTTCGTGATGTTCTGAATTTTGATCCTGATTCATAAAAATTATTTGATTTTTTAATTGAAATTTTACTTGATTAGCATCATCTTTCTCACCTTACTGAATTCATCTGCGGAAATACGAAAATAATAAATTCCGCTTGAAAGATTAATACCATTAAAGGTCACTTGATAACTTCCGTTTTGCTTGTACTCATTAACTAATGTCATTATTTCTTTTCCTGTAATATCATAAACTTTTAGGGTAACAAAACTGCTTGCAGGAATATAATAACTTATGTTCGTTGTCGGATTAAACGGGTTAGGATAATTCTGGCTTAAAATATATTCCTGCGGTTTGGAGATTTTACTTCTTGTATTTTTTGAATCATTATTTCCAGACTCCATCATCAGTTTTAAATCTTCCATATATCTCAGCTCTTTCTCATCCTTCTGCAAAAACTTTGCCATTAATATATTTTCTTTAGCTCTCCGGATTAATTTATCTTCAACAACCTTGTCTGACTTAATATTTTTTTCAATAGTGTTTTTCGTATCGTAATATTCTTTTATTGTCTTAATCAAAGGATCATCCTCAATCAACTTATCCAGCCTTGCCAATTCAATTTTTTCAAATTCTTCAATTCCTAATTCCTC
>CAZLOL010000253.1:0-5346 GCA_964561045.1 uncultured Ignavibacteriaceae bacterium
AAACTCTGTGCAACTCAGCGGTTATTGCTGTCAACTTAGTTGTTAAAAAATTTTATTACCATTTCGAGTAGAATTTAACTTGTAAGTGACTACTCTATTAAATTATAAACTTCTGCCTGAACTATTAATTATCAATTCTACTGTAATATAGGAAAATCAAATTCCAAATTAAGTAATCCTAATTTTCAAATTACAAATTCGATATTTAAGAAAATTCCAAATTTTCTAAATCCCAAATTCCAAATTAACAAGACTTACAATGTTCTCCACATGATACGTATGCGGAAACATATCAACCGGCTGAATTTTTTCTATGGAATATCTTCCTTTACCGCAAATGATCTGAAGATCCCTTGCCTGAGTATGAGGATTACAGCTTACATAAATAATTTTTTCAAATCCGGTTTCAGACAGTGCTTCACAGATCTTCGGATGTAGTCCGGAGCGCGGAGGATCGAGTATAAGCTTATTGTATCTGATCATGTTTTCATTTCTTTCAATGAACTCTTTTATATCCGAGCAGACAAACTCTGCATTCTTTACGCCGTTTAGTTCTGCATTGATAAGGGCATCTTTAACGGCATCGTTTACTATTTCCACTCCGTAAACTTTATTCACGGTATCGGAAATAAAAATTGAAATTGAACCGGCTCCGCAGTAAAGGTCAAGGACGTTATCTTTTTTTTCAAATCCGGACATTTCAATTACGGTATTGAATAATTTTTCCGCCTGCCCGGTGTTTGTCTGAAAAAATGACTGCGGCGAGATCTTGAACCTGTACTCTTTTCCGGAAATGCTTTTAAGATTTTCATAAATAAAGCCGTTTCCGTAAAGGACCACTTCTGCTTCACCTATAGCAACCTGCGCTTTCTTCTTCGAGATGGAATTTACAATGGAAGTTATAAATGGAAATTCAAGAATCAGCTGCCTGGTGTATTCTTTTAAAAGTTCTTCATTAAAATCAAATGTAATTATGTTTATCATAAGATCATTTGTATTCCTGCTCTGTCTTATGATTAAGAATCTCAGAAATCCCGACCCGGTTTTGGTTGAATATACGCTTACGCCGCGGCTTTTAAAAAATCCGCGTGTAAAATTCACTATGTCATTTGACCTTTCAGACTGCAGATAACACTTCTCCGTATTTATGATCTTCGAATGGAATTTCGGGACATGAAGCCCGAGTGCGAATTTCTCCTTTATCTGACCTGAATCCTTTTCAGTCATCCACTCATCATCCGAAAATGAGAATTCCATTTTATTTCTGTAAAAAAAAATCTCATCACATTTCAGAATTCCTGGTATATTCAGGTCCCTGAATCCCCCGATCCTTTCAAGGGCATTCCTTACAGTTTCCGTTTTATAAACTGTCTGCATACCGTAATCATAATTCTGTATCCTGCATCCGCCGCAGACACCGAAGTAACTGCAAACCGGTTCTGTTCTGTACTGAGACGGAGTTATCACTTTAACAAGCTTCGCTTCGGCATAATTTGTTTTCTTCTTTATGATTTTTATCAAAGCCTCATCACCCGGTAATGTACCGGAAGAAAAGATCACAAATCCGTCTTCAAGCTTTGATACACCCTTTCCTTCCGCGCTTAATTCTATTACCTTTACTGATAATTCTTCACCCTTTTTAATCATTCATAATTCTATTTAATAAAAAATGTATATTAATTATAATAACTAAAATTTAAAATGAATTTAAAATGAAATAAGAGTAATTATGTCGAGAACAAAAAGCCAGAGAAAGATAATTGCCAACGGAAAGAGAGTAATTACAATTGAAAAAAATACAATTGCAGATCTTGAGAAGAGATTCCGGAGCAGGGATTTCACGGATAAATTTGCGGAAGCAGTGGATCTGATTTATAAATGCAAGGGAAAAGTTGTCGTGACAGGGATCGGCAAGTCAGGTATCATAGCTCAGAAAATAGTTGCAACATTCAATTCCACCGGTACTTATTCAATCTTTCTGCATTCGTCAGACAGCCTTCACGGAGATCTCGGAATTATGAGAAAGGAAGACGTGGTGTTAATTGTTTCAAAGAGCGGAGATACGGAAGAAATCAAACAGCTGATACCAAATTTTAAAATCCTGAACATTAAGATCATTGCAATGACAGGCGATACCGGTTCAGAGCTTGCGGCACTTTCTGACATTGCCCTTGACATTTCCGTAAAGGAGGAAGCATGTCCTCATAATCTTGCCCCTACATCATCTACAACCGCAGCCCTTGTTCTCGGTGATGCGCTTGCAATATCACTTCTTCAGAAGAGGGAATTTACTTCAGAAAATTTTGCATTGTTCCACCCGGGAGGAAATCTTGGAAAAAGACTGCTCTTAAGAGTTGATGATATAATGACAAAAGGAAATGACATTCCAATCGTTAAAACGGGCGACCTTCTTAAAGATGTGATCTATATGATATCTTCCAAAAGACTGGGCTGTACATGCGTTACTGAAGGATCCAGGATCGCGGGCATAATTACGGACGGTGATATAAGACGGCTGCTTGAAAAAAATTATGACATACTGAACAAGACCAGGGCAAAAGATATCATGAATCCTTCACCCAAGATAATTCCCGGAGATATGCTCGCTTTGTCTGCGCTGGAATTCATGGAAAAGAACAAGATCACTCAGCTTATAGTAGGAGACAAGTTTAAAAGACCTATTGGTATTATTCATATGCACCGCTTACTGGAAGAAGGACTATAAAATGTCATTACAAAGGATTTTATTAATTTTTATTTCAGCCGTTGCGGTGATTTCAGTATTTTCCTGCGGTGAAAAGTTCAAGCCAACTCAAACTGATCTTAATACAAAAGAAGCGCCTACTCAGGAAAGCTGGAACTCTACGGTGATCTTCTCTGATTCGGGAAATACTAAAGCAGTTTTAAAAGCCGGTCATATCTCGGTGTTTTCAGATAAAGGTTATACTTTGATTGACAGCGGAGCTGTTGTTGATTTTTATAAAGGAGGAGAAGTCGGTTCAACACTTACGGGCAGAAGAGGAAGGATAGAGGATAAATCAAAAGACATCATGATATATGACAGCGTTAAAGTGGTGAACAAAGAAGGAAGCGAACTCCGGACTCAGAAATTATTCTGGAATAATAAGACACAAAGAGTTTCGTCTGATGATTTTGTAAGCATTAAAACACCGACTGAAACCATTGAAGGGATTGGCTTTGAGTCGGATCAGAATCTGAAAAATTATAAGATATTTAAAGTCAGCGGTACGTTCTCTAAGTAATTAATTCTCGCAGAGACGCAAAGACCGCAAAGAATTAAATTAAAGAAATTATGGATAACTTTGGATAGAATGCTTTATCAGAAATTTTATAGGAAAGTGCAAAAAGATTCATAAAGCACTTGGACCAGGTTTATTTGAGTCTGTTTATGAAGAAGTTCTTTCGTATGAATTGAAAAAGGAAGGAATTAAATTTCAAAGTCAGGTTTCAATTCCTGTTTTTCATGATAGTTTAAAAATGGATAAAGGATTCATCGCAGATCTGATTGTTGAAAATAAAGTTATCGTAGAAATATAATCTGTTGAAAAAGTATTGCAAGTTCATAAAAAACAAATTTTAACCTATTTGAAATTAACTGGAATTAAGTTAGGTCTGTTAATAAATTTCAATGAAAACTTATTGAAAGATGGAATTACAAGAATTGTAAACAATCTTTAAATAAAAAAAATAAATGAATTATACTTGCTAAATTATGCTATCAAGATAAATGCTTTGGTAAACATTAATCTTAGAATCCTGAATAAATATAATCAAAATAATCTCTGCGATCTTTGCGCCTTTGCGGGGAATATAATATTTTTTACCGTTCTTATTTTTTTATTCTCTGCAGGGATTGCAGTTTCCCAGGATAAGATTGAATTGAAAAATGCAAATGAGCTTTCAGGCAAAGTTATTGAAGGACAAAATGTAAGAGAGGCAAACGGCAATGTAGAGTTTGTACAGGGGAATGTAAAAGTTTTCTGTAATTCAGCCACACAGTATATAGACGCAAACCGTGTTGAGTTAAGAGGCAATGTAAGAATCTATCAGGATACGCTCACACTCCTTACTTCTAAAGCGACTTATTTCGGAGATGACAAAAGAGCGATCAGTGAGGGAGGAGTCACGTTAAAAGATCCGAATGCAACTATAAGGGCAAACGGAGGCTCTTATTCTTTCAATGAAGGGAAAGCCATATTCAAGGGAGATGTTATAATTGTTAATCCCGGATACAGGATTACTTCGGATGAACTGACTTACTTAAGGAATTCCGAGGATTCTTTTGCAAAAGGTAATGTGATAGTTACAACTGATTCAGCTGTCATCATGGCGGATAATATTGACTTTTTTAAGACTCAGGGAAAAACTTTTGCTACAGGGAATGTAATTATTCAAAGCGACTCAACTGTAATTACTTCAGATACTGCGACTAATTTTTCAAATGAAAAAAAATCTGTTGCATCCGGTAAAGTGAAAATAGTCAGTCTGAATAACAATACGGTTGCTTACGGAAACAATATGGAAAATTATGAAAATAATAATTACACTTTTCTCAGGGGAAATGCAGTCCTGATTCAGATCGAAGAAAATAAAGACACACTGATTATTTACTGTGACACCATGGAGGCATACAGAAGCAAGCCTGATTATTATATTGCAAAAAATAACGTGGAAATAATCAGAAGTGAATTCCTTTCAAAATGCAGCCTTGGCATTTACTATAAAGACAGGGAAACTATATCTTTGTCCGGACAGCCGATCGTCTGGCAGGATAATCTTCAGCTGACGGGGGATACTATTTATGCTGAACTTCCCGGCAACAGGCTGCAGACAATCTTCGTGAAAAAAATCAATGTGTCCAATTCCGGTACTTCATTTGTAATTTCTCAAAGTGAAGATGAATACTTTAAGGACAGATATGATCAGATAAGCGGCAATGACATTACATTGAAATTCCTTGAAGATAAAATTAATTTGATCGAAGTAAAAAATAATTCTCAAAGCCTGTATTTTCTGTATGATCAGAATAAGGCAAACGGTTTGAACAAGGTTCAGGGAAATGACATTTATATTTATTTTGATGAAAACAGGAAAGTAAGCAAAATAAAAGTTGATACTGATCCCGTAGGCGAGTATGTACCTGAACAGATTCTGAATACAACAAGCCTTACTCTGCCGGGATTTAATCTGAGGGAAGATAAACCGGTTAAAAGATAATTTCAAATTACAAATTTCAAATTACAAATTTTTAAAATAGAATAGAGAATTAAAATTAGTCACTTACAAGTTAAATTCTACTCAAAATGGTAAGAAAATTTTTTAACA
>CAZLOL010000254.1:0-5319 GCA_964561045.1 uncultured Ignavibacteriaceae bacterium
TGGGTTGAGTGTGCAGAGTGTGTAGAGTGAATTGAGTGTGTAGAGTGAATTGAGTGTGTAGAGTGAATTGAGTTAGTAGAGTTAAAAAACATTGAACATTGAACATTGAACATTGAACATTGATTTTATACGCTGACTTTTAAATCCAAATAAACTATTTTACATATTGTGATTATATAAACTACATTACCTTTATGATGAAAATGCTGAAAAAATTCAAAACATCCATCGGTTCAAATACAGACGCAATTATTTCCTCAAAGAAAATTGATTTCAAGGAATTTGATCTTCCAAACGGACTTCATTGCATACTTTACAGGGATGATAAAAATCCCGTTGTAAATGTGACAGTAGGGTATAAAGTTGGATCGAAAGATGAGGAAGTTAATAAAAAAGGAATAGCTCATTTATTCGAGCATCTTATGTTTCAGGGCTCGAAGAATGTTCCGAAGAACGAGCATTTCAATCATGTAATGAAAGCCGGCGGAGTATGCAATGCATTTACAATGAACGATGCTACTGTCTATTTTGATATGATGCCTGCTAATAATCTTGAAACCGCATTGTGGCTGGAATCTGACAGAATGAATTCGCTTGATCTGACTGAAGAAAATTTATCAAATCAGAAAAACGTAGTAATCGAAGAAAAGAAACAGGTCTTCGATAATGCGCCATATGGTACTACTGTAGAGAATATTTTCAAAAATGTATTTCGGGGATCAGGATATGAAACTTCTGTAATAGGAGAGGCAGAAGACATCAGATCATTTACAGTGAATGAAGCTATGAATTTTCATAATTCATATTATTCTCCGGGTAATTCCGTTTTACTGTTATCAGGAGATTTTGAATATCCGGATGCGGAGAAACTAATCAGCAAATATTTCAGCGGCATAAAGAAAGAATCTAAAATAAACAGGAAAGAGAATGTTATAAAAGAGTTAGTAAAGGATATCGAGCTTGTAGTAAATGATAATGTTCAGCTTCCGGTATTAAATATATGCTATCAGATACCGAAAGCCGGTTCATTTGAGTCGTATGTTTTTGAATATCTTACAGAGGTGCTGGCAAACAATAAAAGCAGCAGGCTTTATAAAAAACTTGTTTACGAGAAACAGCTTTTAAAGTCGATCACAGCGGGGAAATACATTCTTGAAGACAAAGGAATACTGATAATAAGCGCAATGATAAATCCCGGAGTCAGTGTAGATGATATTAAGAACGAAATATTTCTCGCAATAAAAGAATTAAGTGAAAACGGCTGTACTGATGATGAATTTCAGATGATAAAGAATCAGATCGAATTTCAGAATACTTTCAAATATCTGAAAGTCCAGAAAATTTCAATAGAGACAATTTTTAACTATCTGTATTTCAAAGACATTTCAAGGATCAATGATGAGATCAGGAAATATTTATCCGTGGCAAAACAAGATGTAATAAATATCGTAGATGAATTAATGATAAAAAAAAATAAACTGATACTGACTTACCTTCCACACAACTAATACATAAATGCACTAAAAGTAATATAAACCTTTAAAAAAATTATTGACAAATCAATTAGCAGAAAAGATAAGATTCGATATTCCATCAATAGAGTATAAAGAAGAAACCCTTGATAACGGTCTGAAAGTTGTGATGAGCAAACACGGCAATATACCTATGGTTGCAGTTAACACTACTTTTCATGCCGGATCTAAAGATGAAGAAGAAGATAAGACAGGGCTTGCGCATTTGTTTGAACATCTGATGTTTGAAGGTTCCCCGAATATACCAAAAGGAAAATTCGATGAGATTCTTATACATAACGGCGGTGACAGTAATGCGTATACTAGTTGGGACAGCACAAGTTACTTTATAGCGCTGCCTTCAAGCCAACTTGAAACAGGCTTATGGCTTGAATCAGACAGAATATCAGGTTTCGGAATATCTGAAGAGAGTCTTGCGATACAGAAAGATGTAGTGCTTGAAGAGAAGCTTTTATATGTGGATAATTCCCCTTACGGAACTGTCGAAGAAGAAAGCGCAAAAAGATTATATAAGACCAGCGGATATAGATGGCCTATCATCGGAAATATGGACGATCTCAGGAAAGTCACACTTGATGATCTAAGAGAATTCTTTGAAAAATATTACAAACCAAACAATGCGGTTATATCGGTAGTCGGAGATATAGATTATGACAAGACAATCAGACTTATAGATAAATATTACGGTGATATTAAGCCTGGCAGGGAAATTGTCCGTAGAAAATTCAGTGAAGAGGATATTATGTCAGAGACACAGGAAGATTTTTTTGACAACATTCAGCTTGACGCGAAGTTCATGTTTTACAGATTACCGGAAGCAGGAACGAAAGATTATTATTCAATGAATATTCTGAACGGGATATTGTCAGAAGGAGACAGTTCCAGATTTTATAATGAACTTGAATACAGGCAGGAGCTTGTAAGCGAATGCGATTCAAATCTTTATGGTATGGAGCATACAAGCCTGTTTTGCATCAGCACTCTGGCAATGTGCGGTAAAAAACTTGAAGATATCGGGAATAAAATAGATGAGATAATTGAAGATGTAAAGCAGGGAAATATCAGTGAAAAAGAGATAACAAAGGTTAAGAATAAAATAGAAACATATTATAATTCGAGAAGACAGTCCATTATAGGTCTTGCGGATAAGTTTTCTTTTTTCAAGACATTTTATAATGATTGTGATAAGATCAATTTTGAGATCATGGATTATCTGACAATTACAAAAGATGATATAACTCAGACTGCGAAAAAGTATTTAAATAAAAATCAGAGAGTAGTTTTAAACTATTTTCCAAACAAATAATTTTATGACGGTAAACAATATAAAAGGAATCGAACAAGCGGAAGTTCTTGACCGCTCAGTACCACCGAAATCAGGGAAACCGAAGGATATTAACTTCCCGAAGTTTTTTGAAACAAAATCAGAAAACGGAATTACCATATTAGTAATCGAAGATAACCGTCTTCCACTGATCACTTCCAGGTTTGTTTTTAAATCCGGATCTTATACGGATTATTTCTCCGGAGATAATAAGTCCGGACTTGTCTCATTGACTTCAGAACTTCTTACGAAAGGTACAAAACAAAGAAGCGCTACGGACATAGCAGAAGAAACAGACTATCTCGGCGCGACAATTTCCAGCGGATGTGATTATGATGCAACATATGTGAGTTCCTATTCACTGAAAAAGTACTTTGACAATGTGTTTGAAATATTAACAGATGTGATACTTAATCCTGAATTCGAAGAGGAAGAGATCAGCAGATTGAAGGAGCAGAGACTGAACTCTTTACTTTCGATGATAGATGATGGTGATTATCTCTCGGATAAAATTTTCAAAAAATTTATATATGACGGAACACCATATTCTTTTCCCATAGAGGGCACAAAATCATCCGTAGAAAATATTACCAGAGATGATATCGTAACTGTCTATAAAAATATTTTCAGACCTGAAAACCTTATTGTAGCATTTGTCGGTGACATTACTCCTGAAGAGGCAGTAAAGAAAATAAATGAAAAATTTTCAGAATGGGGAAATTTTCCGGCTGATGATATTAAAATTTTAACTCCGGAAAATAATAAAATTACAAAAGTTTACCTGACTGATAAAAAAGGAGCAGTTCAATCTTCAATAAAAGCCGGTAACCTCGGAATAAGAAGGGATAATCCTGATTTCATAAGCATCAATGTAATGAACACAATGCTCGGAGGTTATTTTACTTCTAGAATAAATAAAAATTTGAGGGAAGATAACGGTTATACATACGGCGCAAGGTCGTCATTTAATTCAAATAAATATTCAGGCGATTTTTCTGTTGTGACTGAAGTAAAGAATGACATAACTTCAAACACTATGAGGGAGATCATGAAAGAAATAAAAAAAATGAGAGAAGAATTTGTCAGCGATGAAGAGCTTCAGAACGTAAAGAATTATATTTCCGGCAGTTTTCCTTTACAGCTTGAAACACCGAATGCAATTGCATCAAAGGTAATAAATCTGAAACTTTATAATCTCCCTGATGATTATTACAATACTTATATCAGAAAAGTAAATGATCTTACAAAAGAGGATATAAAAGATGCTGCTGTAAAATATCTGCATCCGGACAGCCTTACTATTTCAATAGCCGGAAACGTAAATGAAATAAAAGAAAGCATGAAGGAATTCGGTGAGGTGGAAGTGACGGAAGAAATTATTATTAAACAATAAATTTTCTATGGCTGAACATAATATTCAGAATATATCGGATGTAGACTCGGTAAAAATTTTGAATTCAAAATATTCGGAATTCAAAAATGAAATAGCTAAAGTAATAGTTGGACAGGATAAAATTATTGAGCAGTTAATGATCTCGATTTTATCTAAAGGTCACTGCCTGCTGGTCGGAGTGCCGGGTCTTGCAAAGACTCTTATTGTAAAGACTCTTTCGGAAGTGCTTGATCTGAATTTCAGCAGGATACAGTTCACGCCGGATCTTATGCCTTCTGACATTACGGGTACTGAGATACTGGAGAATGACAGGGAAGGAAAAAAAATATTTAAATTCATAAAAGGTCCCGTGTTTGGGAATATTATTTTAGCAGACGAAATAAACAGGACACCGCCTAAGACGCAGTCTGCTTTGCTTGAAGCAATGCAGGAGCATAAAGTTACTGCAGCGGGAACGACATATCTGCTGGAAGAGCCTTTTTTCGTACTTGCAACACAAAATCCCATTGAACAGGAAGGAACATATCCTCTTCCTGAAGCTCAGCTGGACAGGTTCATGTTCAATCTGTGGCTTGAATATCCGGAGTTCAATGAAGAGCTTGAAATAATCAAAAGAACCACGAGTTTATATCTGCCGGAGTTAAAAATTATTTTTTCAAAGGATGAGATTATATTGTTTCAGGACCTTGTAAGAAAAGTACCTGTTGCAGATGAGGTCATAGATTATGCTGTAAGTTTAGTTGCAAAAACCAGACCATTAAATCCGAACGCACCTAAATTAATAAAGGATTACATCAGCTGGGGAGCAGGTCCGAGAGCTTCGCAGTATCTCATACTCGGAGCAAAGACTAACTGCATATTAGACGGCAGATTTTCACCTAATTTGGATGACATAAAAAAAGTAGCACAGCCGGTATTGAGACACAGGTTAATAACAAATTTTAATGCAGAGGCGGACGGAGTGAGTGTCATCTCGATAATAGATTCTCTGCTTTCATGAGTTTGTAAAGTTTAACAAGTTTGTAAAGTTTGTCAAGTTTGTAAAGTTTGTCAAGTTTGTCAAGTTTGTC
>CAZLOL010000255.1:0-3038 GCA_964561045.1 uncultured Ignavibacteriaceae bacterium
AAATTAAACATATTGAATAATTACATCAACATAATTCAATACGTTTTGGACAGTGATGTATTTTCTAATATAAGTATACATAATTTTTATACAACGAATTAAATAATTGAATTACATAAATAAAAAATTCTATCTGCAGGATCCTGCAAATAGAATTTTATCGCAAAATCTATATGAATTATTTTTTATTGTATGTAATAGACGCATTCATTTCCGGCATTTCCTTGCCGTTAGCATCCTTCATTTTAAATGATACATTTGCCAGCATTACATTCCCTTCCATTGTAATATTTCTGATTTCAGATCCCCAGTTGCTTGTACCAGTTACGAACATCTGATTTCCTTCGTAAGTCCCGGTATATGAAGTTACGGCATTTTTTCCGAATATGTCAAAAGCCCAGCCGGTAAATGTGCCGTCATTTGAAGGCGCGATGATTATATGTGCTTCATAAACAAATCCGTTCCCTCCGGTGCTTTTTACATCTACCTGCATGAACTGTCCGTTCATTATCATTGACTGAGTCACTTCATCTGTCATTTTCTCCCCCATCATTTCATAAGGATTTGAAACCCATGTTCCCATCATTGATTCCAGCAATGCTGATTTGATAGGTTCGGGCGGCACCATGCCCTGTGAAAAAATGTTGTTTACAGTGAACAGAAAAATTAGAATTACCGGTAATAAGATCTTTTTCATTTATTTCCTCCTTAAAAAAAGTTTTAATTGTTTTTGAATGAAATAAAATAACTATTCTAAAGTAAAAATAAAATATCTTATAGCTTTTTGAAGATATTTGAAATCTTTATTAAACTGATACTGAATCTATCTTGTCTCAGATTTCTTACCGAAAAGCATTGTTATGTTTGCCGTAATGAAAGTTATTATGACACCGAACAAAGTAAACCACGTAAGATTGATAGCGGGCATTACTCCGAATTTCGGAAGTATGAAAAGAAGAGCTAATATCACAATTGCAAATGTATATGAAATAACTGCATCCTTAAGTGCTGCTCTTTTGTATATTATACCGAGCAGGAAAACTCCAAGCAATCCTCCGTATATTAGTGACTGGATCTTTAAAGCAAAGTCCACTGCAGGATTAGTTTCACTTTGAAACAAAAGACCGGTTCCCATGATCACAAAAGCCCAGAATATGGTTGCCAATCGTGAATATTTCAGTTCATCCGCTTCATTCTTGATAAACTTTCTTCCCTGCAGAAGATCAAACATTGTTGTTGATGCAAGCGAGTTAAATGTTGAAGATAATGTTGACATAGATGCAGAAAGCAATCCTGCTACTACAAGTCCTGCCAGTCCTATAGGCAGATTCTGAACTATGAACATCGGGAATATTTCATCTGACTTGGTAAGATTATGTCCGTCAACCAATAATGTCTTGAAATCCACTCCTTTATATAAAGCAAAAAGCATGAGACCTATGATAAGGAAAATAGTAAACTGAATAAAAACTAAAACTCCGCTGAATATCACTGCTTTCTGTGATGACTTTTTATCTTTGCATGTAAGTAAGCGCTGAACTATCAGCTGATCTGTTCCGTGTGAAGCCATTGCAAGAAAAGCTCCTCCGATTAATCCTCCTATTAAGCCGTATCCGCCTGTGAACATTTCCTTTAATGATAAGGGCATAGTAAAATTAAAAGATTGAAATTTATTCCCCGGCTCTGCAAAAGCTACTACATCACTCCACCCGTTGGGTAGTAAATTAAATATTACGATCATGGAAGCAAATGCTCCGATAAAATATATGAACATTTGTATTACATCTGTCCATATTACTGCTTTTATTCCTCCTATATAAGAGTATACAACCGTTATAAGTCCTACAATGACAATGCATTCAAGATATCCCAGTCCGGTTATGAACTTGATCGGGATCGCAGTAGTAAATAATCTTACACCGTCTGCAAAAATTCTCAGCACAATAAATGTAACAGAAGCATATTTTCTCATTGGTGATCCAAACCTGTTTCCGAGAAACTGATATGCGGTCTCCATATTTCCTGCATAATATCTGGGAATGAAAACAAAGGCAACAATTACCCTTCCTATTAGAAATCCGGCGGCCAGCTGAAGGAAATTCATATTTGAAATATATGCAAGTCCAGGTATGCTGATAAAGGTGAGTGTGCTTGTCTCAGTCGCAACTACCGAGAAACACGCAGCCCACCAGGGAATCGTATTGGATCCGAGAAAATAATCTTTGACCGAGGTCTGCTTTCCGGAAGTATAGATACCGATAAATGCAACAGCGATAAGATAAACTATTACTATGGTATAATCTAAAGTGGAAAAATGCATTTAATAAGTAATGTTAAAAGAAAGCAGAATATGCAAAATGTGTTATCTTAGTTTTTGGGTAAAAATCTTAGTTTTCTTTTTACTTCCACTTTCTCTTCTCCGAAATTGATAAGTAACCCTAAATCCATACCGGTGGATACTAAATAATTGACCAGCTGCATTTCATGAATTTTAGATAATTGTCTTATGGATTTTAACTCCAGGATTACTTCATTTTCAGCGATAATATCTGCATTAAAATCTCCTACTATTATATCATCGTATTTTACTTTGATTGCTTTATTAGACTCTGCTTTAATGCCTGCCTTGCGTAATTCAATCAGCAAACTCTTTTCATACACCGACTCCAGATATCCAAATCCTAATTTATTGTAAACCTTAAAACAACAACCGATAATTTTTTCTGTTAAATCTTCATTCATAAATCTTTTTCCGTTCATCTTAATCAATTTTAAATTATAAAATAATATTCGAGCGCATTTCTACAAATGTCATGTTGCAGATAAAAATATAATTTAAATACAACAGGAACAACTTGATTAATTTTAATCAAAAACAAAATGTAATTCCTGTTATCCTCTCAATGATTTCATTTTGACAGAATAGCAGAATATTTTGGCAATTAGAAAATTCTCTTTTTAAATTATTGCACTTGATAAGTTCTTATTAAAATAAAACCTGAAGTGATTGAATATACTTTTTTAAAAAACCAAAGAGT
>CAZLOL010000255.1:3138-5283 GCA_964561045.1 uncultured Ignavibacteriaceae bacterium
CAAAGAGTTTAATCATGTTATCCTGTCAAAATGATATTATTGACAGAATAACATGATATTTTGGTAAAAAGTAAATTCTCTTTTTAAATTATTGCGCTTGATAATATTTTTTAAAATAAAATAGCAATTGATTAATCATACTTTAAAACAAAATGTAATTCCTGTTATCACGTCAATAATAATGATATAAATGAATTCAGATTAACTTGAACCTGTCATTTACAAAATAACCTCTTTCATTCAATCCGATCTTTGCGCATTCCGTATATGGATCATGCTCAAAAAATACTGTCCAGTTATTGTCAGCTATTTCTTTAAGATATTTTTTCTTTTCATCCAGTGTCGTAAGAGGGAAAAGATCATATCCCATTATATATGGTGCGGGTATGTGCCCTGCCGTTGGTATAAGATCAGCGGTATAAAGAACTGTATTTTCTCCATCCGAAATTTTTACCATCTGCATGTGATTTGTGTGACCGTTGACAGGAAGTAATGTAATTGTTTCATCAAATACGAATTCTCCGTTTGTAAAATTCAGCACTTTATTCTCTTCAAGCGGTTTGTAATTCTCCGGGAAAAAACTCGCTCGGTCCCTTTCGCTTGGATTCAGAGCCCATTCATACTGCTTCTGCTGCACATGATATACAGCATTAGGATATGTAAGCTTTATATTTTTTTCATCATCATAATAAGTACTGCCTCCAGCATGGTCAAAATGAAGATGTGTCAGTATTACATCAGTAATGTCCTCTTTTTTGAATTTAATCTCTTCCATGCTTTTCTCAAGAGTGTATTCGGAATAATTCACGTCATAGATCTTGTTAACCTTTTCGGATAATTTATACCCTATTCCGTTATCAATTATTATCTTTTTCTTTCCGCTTTCAAGAAGTAGAGCTCGTGTGCACATATCTATTCTGTTCTGCTCATCGGCAGGATTGGTTTTCTGCCATAGATTTTTCGGAATGACGCCGAACATTGCGCCTCCGTCAAGTTTGAACAAACCTGTCTGTATTGAATGAAGCTTGTATTCCCCTATCTGCATATATTTATTTTTAAAGTGCAATAATATGCAATCTCATATTTAATTTATATGTAAAAGATTTATTTTGAGTTTGTTTTATAATAGCAATATTTTTAATTTAGATGAACAAAATTAATTTAAATAATGAAAAAGTTTCTTACTGTTTTAGTGCTTATACTGTTGTCGGGCTTAAGTTATTCTCAGAATGCATCTACATATTTTCCGTCATCTCCCGGCTATAAATGGTTTTACAAAAATACTCCCCTCGATTCAGTAAATAATCCGCAGTCTTCACTTGCGACTTACCAGATCGATTCCTTTGCAGCCAACACTACCTATCAGGGATTGCCGGCGAGTATGGTTTTATCAAAGTCGGGTCTGGCAAATATAAATCAGACTGCGCCTTTTACTGACACTAATTATTTTAATTTTCAGTCAACTAACGCATACTATTATCTCAATGTTCTGGGACTGATTGGTTCTTTACCCATAATTGATTCTCTTGCTTTTATAGAGTTCCTCAGATCTTTTGAAGCCTGGTACAGTACTTACAGGTTTGCTCAGACTGTAAATACGAACTATACTCTCTTTTCAAGAGATACAACTATAACTATAGATTCGCTAAGTTTACCTTTGAGATTTACCTCGACCGGAAGAAGACTTAATGATCAGGTTATTTCAACTGTTAACGGAAATTATAATGCTAAGAAGTTTATAATGACATTCGGCATAAGTTACGGGCTTCTTCCGCCGATCCTTTATATTCCTGTTGTCACACTTCCGGACACTATGTATTTTGCCCAGGACGTCTGGGTTGTAAGAGACTGCAGTCCTTCAGTAAATGTAGATCTGACAACGATCGGATTTCCAATTGCTTTTTCAATTCCGGGTTCATTAAGAGAACTTACAACTCCCCCTACGGGTATTGTCAGTCAAAGCAGTTTTACTGGTCAGGATTATTCGCTGGATCAGAACTACCCCAACCCGTTTAACCCCTCAACAAATTTGGAGTTTGGAATTCCGAATATGGGATTTGTTTCATTGAAAGTTTATAATTCACTTGGAGTTGAAGTTGCTGTTTTAGTTAATGAAAATAAGCCTGCCGGAAGATATACTGCGTT
>CAZLOL010000256.1:0-5280 GCA_964561045.1 uncultured Ignavibacteriaceae bacterium
GCATCCGGCGGCTCCACAATTGCTGCGTGGAGTTATGAATCCAATTATGCCGGTGCCAAGTTAGGTTCTTCAGTATTTACAGCAGGTGACGCCAACGGTGACGGATATGCAGACTTCATTGCCGGAGCTCCGGAGTATTCGAATAATCAGACACAGGAAGGAAGAGTTTATGTATTCTTCGGCTCATCTTCCGGACCGGGTGCGGGTTATGACTGGACATACGAAGATAATACTGCTAATGCATGGCTCGGTATTTCGGTCTGTACCGCAGGTGATATCAACGGAGACGGATTTTCTGACGTGATAGTTGGTGCATCACAGACTGGAGCCGGAGCTGCTTTTGTTTTTAACGGTTATGCAGCTGGGCTTGCATCTTCAGTTAACTGGAGTGAAGAAAATAACCAGGCAGATTCACAGTTAGGTTATTCTGTATCAATAGCCGGGGATGTCAACGGTGACGGATATTCGGATGTAATTGTAGGCGCTCCATTCTATGATAACGGTCAGACAGATGAAGGAAGAGCTTATGCATTTTACGGTTCTTTATCCGGACTTTCTGCTTCATCTGACTGGATAAAAGAGATCAATGAAGACAGCGCACAGTTCGGATTTGCTGTCAGCACTGCAGGCGATATTAACGGTGACGGATATTCGGATGTGATCGTTTCGGCTAATTTATTCAACGGCGTTAATTATACCGGTCAAGGCAGAGTGTATGTCTATAATGGTTCTTCGTCAGGACTTTCCAATTCACCATCATGGAATCAAACAGGACAACAAGACAATGCGCATTTCGGAAGCTCAGTTTCGACAGCCGGAGATATAAACGGCGACGGTTTCTCTGACATAATTGTAGGTTCCGACAATTACAATTCGGGAGAATCAGGGGAAGGAAAAGTCTTTGTGTATTATGGTTCAACTCCGGGACTTACGGCAAATCCTGTTTGGACTTCTGAAGGAAACCAGGCAAATGCCGGCTTTGGAAATTCTGTTTCTTCCGGTGACGTAAATGGTGACAGCTATTCAGACATAATAGTCGGCGCATACAAATTTGATAACGGGCAGTCTGATGAAGGCGCAGTGTTTTTATATTATGGTTCAGCTTCAGGACTTCCCTTAACACAGAATATAATGCTTGAAAGCGATCAGGCAGGTGCGCAGTTCGGATACTCTGTCTCGACTGCGGGAGATGTTAATGCAGACGCATATTCTGATATTTTAGTCGGATCTGATCTTTATGACAACGGAGACAACAATGAAGGCAGAGCTTATATATACCATGGTTCTTCATCAGGAATATCGTCAACTCCTGCAAGAACACTTGAGATCAATCAGACCGGTGCGCAATTCGGAAAGAGTGTATGTACAGCAGGTGACATTAACGGTGACGGATATTCGGATGTGATCATTTCTGCTCCCGAGTATGATAACGGACAGTCTAATGAAGGAAGAGTATATTTGTATTACGGTTCAACAACGGGTATACCGTCTAACTCCTCTGTATGGAATTATGAATCCAATCAGGCGAATACCAATTTTGGCTTTTCAATTTCGACGGCGGGCGATGTCAATGGTGACGGATATTCGGATATAATAATAGGAAGTCCTTTACAAAACAACGGAGAGAGTGATGAAGGTTTGCTGTTTGTTTTTTATGGAAATCTGGCAACAAGTCAGAGAGCTAACATTCGTCAGTTTGATAATGGAACCAGTAATGTTGTTTGTTCCGGAAATAATACGGGAACAGACGGAGGGGTAAGATTCAGGATATATGCCAACAGCCCATACGGAAGAGCTGACGGCACGATTGTATTTGAACGAAGACGAACGGGGAGTACCTTCAGCGGAAATGTAATCACAAACAGTACGGATTATAATAATTCCGGCAGCTTTGAAGATCTCACACTTAACGGAAAGAATATAAATTACGACATAAGCGGTCTTAATTCATCTTTTGAATACAGATGGCGGGCAAGGGTTCGTTACGATGCGGTCAATAATCCTTATCAGAAATTCGGACCATGGAAGTATTACAACAACTATGTCCCTGTACCTTCAGGTGATTTCAGACCACAGATCAATACATCTCCGCTACCGGGTCTGACTTTAAAAGCATTGATTCAGGGATTTTATAATTCTTCAACTGACATGATGGTAAGAGATACAGTAACCGTCTATATAAGAGAATACTTTTCTCCTTATTCCATACTTGACTCGGCTAAATTCTATCTCAGCGCTTCGGGTACAGCGACAAATACATTTACAAATCCCGGAATACTGAACGGAGCAATTTATTATCTAGAGGTCAAGCACAGAAATTCAATCGAGACATGGAATACGGGCAGCATTTTTGTCGGCAGCATTCAGACATACGATTTCACGCAATCAGCATCATCGGCATTTGGCAACAATGAAATACAGGTCAATACTTCCCCGGTTAAGTTTGCTATCTACAGCGGTGACGAAAACCGGAATGGTATTGTGGATCTGAACGATGTCATCAACGTGTATAACGCCGCGACTGTATTTGCAACGGGTTACATTCAGCAGGATATTAACGGTGATAATATCGCGGATTTAAATGATGTGCTGATTACTTATAATAATTCGAATGCATTCGTGGCAAAGATTGTTCCTTAGAATCCGCATTCACAGGTAGCTTCAGGTGTCTTTAAAAAACCCGGGATTAATCGAATCAAATATTCATGATCCAATTAATCCCGGATATAAATCCCGGTTCGTTTGAGGACGAATCACCTTCACAAAGTTAGCCGAATTGTTAAATCCTATCACCATATCACTTAGATCTGCAAAATTATCGCCTTTCAAATCTGTCTGAATAACAACAATTAGCTAATTCCGGGCTGTCGAAATTTACTTACTAATCTCTTCGATCATCTTTTTTGCATTCGTGTTTTTGGGATTAAGGTCTAAAGACTTTTCATAATTTTTAATTGCTTCAGGTTTATTTCCTGCTTTCATGTATGCTTCGCCGAGACTGTCGAACGCATTTGATGATTCCGGATATTCTTTTACTGTAATGATAAAAACTGCAATAGCCTCATCAAACTTTTCTTCTTTTAATAACTTGTACCCCACTTCATTCAGTTCTCCCTCATCTATATCAAAATGATCCGGCTTTCTTTCTTTGATTGAATAGAATTCTTCTTCAGCTTCAGCAATGCCTTTCGTTTTAATTATGTCATAAAGCAGGTAAGCTGCAGAGCGCATTGGAAGCAAATTCAGGTTGCCGGTATTTTGCAGTATCAATGACTTATTAGACCCTATGCTTACTTCCATTGTATTGTTTTTATCAAATGAACCAAAATTAACGGTGATCGTTCTTCCGTTGGCCGGATCAAATCCAATGAATTCTTTTTTTGCGATCCGGTTCATTGTGAACATCATAGGATAAGCGATCCTGCTTCCCCCAAGCCCTGCAATTTTATCATTAGCATCCCACTCAAGTCTGTATATTTGAGTTTTATTTTTAAAATACAGTTTAAACCAGGACGCAATATCCGATTGATAATTCCCGCCCCACACGTTGGCTGTTCCCAGTATCTCAATTTTTTCAAGCTCACCGTTTTTCTTTTCAAGAGACTGCCAGAATCCGCTGATTCCTTTTTTAATTTTTTCGAATGAAGCATTGTCTTTAGTGTTTCCTTGCAATGCATCGAACTTTTGATCATGCGTTTCTTCTAAAATTGATTTTGCAAGTTCATTTTTTTCAATGTATGCATCTGTATAGCCAAAAGTCTTTGCAACTTCATTTCCCACAGGACTAATGAAAAGCTGATTCTCATTATTCAGCCAGACATGATATGATGTATTACCTGACTGATAAACGCCTTCATATTTTTCAACTTCATCGGCGGGATATTTTGCAAACTCATTATAAAAGAGCTCGTCAACGGGATATGTATAATCAGATTCAAATAAAACTTTCTGAAGCAGCGACGAAATTACACCCGACCATGAAGTTTCAGAATATAAACCGCTGTTGGACATTATGAATATCTTCACGTTCTCATCCGGAAAATCCAGATAAACTGCATTGTGTCCGATGCCGTCATCATCACCGTCATGCCCGAAGACTTTGGTTCCTCTTATTGTATTTTCAATTGTAAACCCGTAACCGTAATTTGATCCCGCAGCGTTTTTTATTTTCGGGGAAAGAATTTCGTTTGTAATGATCTTCGCTAATATTTTATCCTCAACAAGAGCAAGATCTAATTTGTATAAATCCTCCACGGAAAGTATAATTCCGGCTCTTCCTTTATTTCCCCAGCTGGAATGAATTTCTTTTAAACTTTTGTAAGGTGAATTTAAAGAAGGTGATGCAATGTCATCGTCTTTAAGCAGCCATAAGTTCCCAACGAAAGCCGGGGTTTCAATTCCCGCCGGATTCAAAATCTTTTCCGAAACATAAGTCTCAAATTTATATCCCGATACAATTTCAATCAGTGCTGCAAGCAATGTATAGTTGTCGCCTGAATAATTATATTCTTCCCCGGGAGCTGCAATCATTGGAGCTTCGTTCAGCGTAGTTTCTATCGCTTCATTCCTGTCGGAAATATTATCGCAAAGATAAGTATGGTCAATTCCCGATGTATGTGTCAGCAGCATTTCAACGGTGATCGCTTTTTTACTTTCCGGGACATTAATGAAATATTTTGTTATCGGATCCTGAAGGTTAATTTTCTTTTCTTCAGCCAGCTTCATCACTGCAAGAGCTGTAATGGGTTTGCTTACTGACGCAATGTAAAAAGCAGTTTGCGGAGTATTTGGAAAAACTGCTTTTGGATTGGCGAGACCATATCCTTTATTCAAAATAATCTTTCCGTCTTTCACAATAAGAACCGAGCCGCTGAACCCGAACCTCTCTTCCCATTGCATTATATTATTCATTTTGTTTTCAATGCTTCCGTTATTTTTATCTGAAGCAAATGTATGAAAAGAAATGACTGCTGAAAACAGAGTCACAAAGAAAATTATTGTTTTCATGATGATAGTTTTTAGATTTAGAATAGGTTAACCTTTGATACGATAAAATATGCAAAGAAGATGTGTTATGAAATCTCATAAGTATATGGTTTCTAAATTCTACTAAATTCTGCGACTAACGCCACAAAGTTTTGGCGATGTTTCCTTATGTAGTGTCAGGAAGTCACTATATCATAAACAAAATACCCTCTAAGTATCAATTACTTAAAGGGCTAAAATAGCGGAATCGACGAGACCCGAACCCGCGACTTTCTGAGTGACGGGATTTTGTAA
>CAZLOL010000257.1:0-5275 GCA_964561045.1 uncultured Ignavibacteriaceae bacterium
AGGAATAAATAAAGTTTATAAACAATTTTAATGATAAAACTTCTTGAAGTTATTTTCAGAATTATATTTAGCATTAAAGAGAAATAATCCGGATATTGAAAAAACCGGATTACTGATAGATTATTTCTCAAATGCATACAGAAGAGACAGTATATGGGCTTTATATTTTCTTACCGGAGGAAAATTAAAGAGGGCAGTGAAAACTTCGGAACTGAAAGAACTGGCTTTGGAATTTTCGGGAATACCGGACTGGCTCTTTGATGAATCTTACGGGATTGTTGATGACGTCATGGAAACAATTTCTCTTATACTGCCTGCAGAGAAAATACATTCTGAAAAATCTCTTTCATACTGGATAGATTATATTGAACAAATAAGAGCAGCAGATGAAGTTTACAGAAAGAACAAAATTACAGAAGCCTGGAAGATCCTTGATCAAACAGAAAAATATATTTTCAACAAAATGATCACCGGAAATTTCAGATCAGTCGTAAATGAGAAGATACTTGTCAAAGCTCTATCAGAACTTTTAGATATTGAGACTAATATAATAACCCGCAGATTAAATTGTGAATGGCATCCTGACAGTATGTCTTTCAATGACTTGTTCAGAAGAAATGATCCGAAAGATTTAATCTCAAAGCCTTATCAGTTCTTATCTGAACAAGTACTGGAAACCGGACCTGAGGAACTTGGAGTTGCTGAAGAGTGGTATGCTGAGCGGAAGCTGTCAGGGATAAGAAGTCAGCTGATATTAAGGAAGGGTGAATTGTTTTTATGGACTTCAGAAGAAGAGCTGGTAACAGATAAATTTCCTGAGTTTGAATCTTTAAAGAATATTCTGCCCGAAGAGACAGTGATTGAAGGTGTTATATTGTGCTATAATAAAGGTAAGCCATTGCCTCCGGATTATTTAAAGTCCCGCTCAGGAAGAAAAAATGCAGGCAGAAAAACCCTGCCGGCGTATCCTGCAGTGTTTACAGCTTTTGACATATTTGAGTATAAAGGTAATGATGTAAGAAGCAGATCTTTAACAGAAAGAAAAGAGTTAATTTCAAATATCAAAATTCAAATTGCCGGAAATGATATCTTAAAGTTTTCAGAAGAATTAAAGTTTAAAAACTGGAATGATCTGAGAAAAATCCGGGAGGGATCAGGAGAGAAAATGTCAGAGGGAATACTTTTGAAAAGAAGAAATTCTATTTATCAGGATGACAGTGAAAATAATATCCTTTTATGGAAGCATGATCCCGTTTACATAGATGCGGTATTGATGTATGCGATGAAAGGAGAGAGGACTGATCTTTTTACTGAATTAACTTTTGGAGTATGGGATGAGGGGAAACTTGTTTCAGTTGCAAAAGTAAATTCGGGACTGACTGAAAATGAAATTACAGAGGTAAATGAATTTGTAAAGAACAATACGCTTGAGAAATTCGGTCCGGTCAGAACGGTCAGACCTGAACTTGTGTTTGAAATCGCTTTCGAAAGCATATCCGAATCGAAAAGACATAAGAGCGGAGTAGTGCTGCATTTCCCGGAAATTAAAAGCAGGAAAAAAGGCATGAATACAGCAGATGCAGCCACTCTTGAAAATGTGAAGAAGCATATAAAACATATTTTATATGAAACTTAATTTAATTATTACAAAATTCTGAAATTGAAAAAAAAACCTGCAGGTGAAAATCATTATGATGCATTAAGTTTAGTAAATGACTGGTTCTCTGCCAGGAAATGGCAGCCGTTCGATTTTCAGAAAGAAGTTTGGGAGCTTTATTCAAAGGGATACAGCGGATTGCTGAATGCTCCGACCGGAAGCGGAAAGACTTATGCGATGTGGTTTGCAGTGCTGATGGAATATATTTCAAATCATCAGAGTGAATATAAAAAAAGAAAGGAAAAAGGTCTGCAGCTTTTATGGATTACACCATTGAAGGCATTGTCAAAAGACATTGAGAAAGCTATACAGGAGACATGCGATGAGCTTGAAATTCCGTGGAAAGTAAGCACAAGGACGGGAGATACATCTGCATCAGTAAAACTGAAGCAGAAGAAGAATCAGTTTGAAGTGCTGATAACAACACCCGAAAGTCTTCATCTAATGCTTTCACAGAAAGACAGCAATGAAATGTTTAAAGCACTTAAAGCAATAGTAATTGATGAATGGCACGAGCTGCTCGGATCAAAGAGGGGAGTGCAGGTTGAACTTGCCCTGTCCCGAATAAAAAATCTGAAGAAGGACCTGAAGATATGGGGAATATCCGCGACAATAGGAAATCTGGGTGAAGCGATGGACGTGCTTCTCGGAAGTGAGCTCAGTGAAAAAAAGAGAAAGAGGAAAATTGTCAGGTCATCAGTAAAGAAGAAGATCGAAGTTGAATCAATACTTCCGGATGAAGTTGAGAATTTTCCCTGGGCCGGGTATCTCGGAATAAAGCTTATGGATAAGATAATACCGGTCATAAGGAAGAGCCGTTCAACTTTATTATTTACAAACACGCGTTCACAGACAGAGATCTGGTTTCAGAAGATACTCGAGCACTATCCTGAATTTGCAGGGAGGATGGCTCTTCATCACGGTTCCATTGACAGGAACATTCGCGACTGGGTCGAGAGATCTCTGCATAATGAAAGACTGAGCCTTGTGGTCTGCACATCCAGTCTTGATCTCGGAGTGGATTTTACACCCGTTGAGACAGTCATTCAGATCGGCAGCCCGAAAGGCGTCGCGAGATTTTTACAGCGGGCGGGAAGAAGCGGACATCAGCCGGATGCCGTGAGTAAAATATATTTTGTTCCGACACATTCGCTTGAGCTGGTGGAAGGCGCGGCATTGAAAGAAGCAATGCTGACAAATTCAGTTGAAGACCGTCAGCCGATATTAAAACCTTACGATGTGCTGATACAGTATCTGATCACGCTTGCATCCGGAGACGGATTCAGTCAGAAACAGATTTATGAGGAAGTAAAAAACACTTTTGCATATCAGACTATTAATGATAACGAATGGAACTGGATAATGAGATTCATAACAAGCGGAGGTGATTCGCTGAAGAATTATGATGAATATTCAAAAGTTGAATTAATTGAAGGATTGTATAAAGTAACTGACAGAAGGAAGAAATTATTTCACAAGCTTTCCATAGGAACAATAGTAAGTGATGTAAGCATGAATGTAAAATTTTTAAGAGGCGGGAGTTTGGGCTCTGTTGAAGAAAGTTTCCTGACGCAGTTAAAGCCCGGAGATGTATTTTCTTTTGCCGGAAGAAATCTGGAGCTTATTTATATAAGGGAAACTACCGCTTACGTAAAAAAGACAAAGCGGAGAAGCAGCAGGATACCGAGCTGGCTTGGCGGCAGAATGCCGCTGTCCTCGCAGCTTTCGGAAATGCTCAGACAGAAACTGAATGATGCGCTCAGTGAAAATCCAAAGGACATAGAAATCAGAAAAATAAAACCGCTGGTAGAACTGCAGGCAAGAAGATCCGTAGTACCGAACAGCAATGAATTTCTCATAGAAAAATTCAGATCAGAAGAAGGATATCATTTATTCTTTTATCCATTTGAAGGAAGGCTTGTACACGAAGGGATGGCGGCGTTATTTGCATACAGAATTTCAAGACTGAAGCCGATAAGTTTTTCACTTGCAATGAATGATTACGGATTCGAACTGCTGTCAGATACGGATATACCCGCAGAAGAAGCGATTGCAAAAAAATTATTTGATGACGATGATCTTGTAAGCGATATATTAAGGAGCATCAACAGTTCAGAGATGGCAAAGCGAAGATTCAGGCAGATCGCCAGGATAACCGGACTGATCTTTCAGGGTTATCCCGGTAAATACAAGACAACAAAAAATCTTCAGGCATCATCTGAATTATTGTTCGATGTTTTCAGTAAATATGATCCGGAAAGTCTGCTATTAGCGCAGTCATTTGATGAGATGCTGCAGTTCCAGCTGGAAGAGTCGAGATTAAGAAGAGCGCTGGACAGGATAAGGAATCAGAAATTAATAATAACAAACCCGTTCAGACCGACACCTTTTTCTTTTCCGATACTTGTTGACAGATTAAGGGAGAAAGTAACTTCAGAGAAATTTGAAGACAGGGTGAAGAAGATGCAGTTAAGGTATGAAAGCGATTAAGAAGTTTAGCTATGATGTGAATGATGAAATTGATATTATGGTAAAGATAAATTTATGAATCATATTTTTCATATAAAGTATTTTGGATAAATTAATTAAAAGTCCGACAGATATAATTATAAATGAAGAAGTACTGACACTTCTTCCTCAGAAAGCGATATATTATAAGAGAGAAAAAACGCTTATAGTTGCGGATATACATCTTGGTAAGGCAGGTCACTTCAGGAGCGCCGGTTTGCCTGTTCCCGCGGAACTGGCTTATGTTGATCTGGAAGCACTTAATGATCTGATAAATAACAGTGATCATGATATTGAAAAAATGGTTGTGCTCGGGGATCTGTTTCACGCAAAATTAAATTTTGACAGGAAAATATTTGAAGAGTGGAGAATACAGAACAATGCTCTAGAGATACATTTAATAAAAGGAAATCATGATATACTGACAGACAGTATTTATGAGTCATTTGATATAAAAGTTTATGAAATAATGATCCTGAATAATTTTATGCTGATACATAATTTTGGAGATGAAGAAGAGATTGGAGGTTTGTATAAATTATGCGGACACATACATCCTGCAGTAAGAATTCACGGTAAAGCAAAACAGTCAATGACACTGCCTTGCTTTTATTTTAACGAGAGTATTGGAATACTTCCGGCATTCGGAAGATTTACCGGGAAACATATAATAAAGCCGGATGAAAAAGATATTGTATTCGTAATCGCCGGCGAGGGGTTAAGCTGAAGATTTATGTTATTCTTTGTTATTTCCTGATAAACAAAAATCAATTTCAATAAAAAATTAGGAGTCTGTAATTTTTTGTGTAAATGGACTTTTAAATTAAATATTTAGAATGATGAATTAATATTATGATATTAAAACAGATTAAGCATTTTTTTTTCTAAAAAAATTTTCATAAAACTTTAGAAATATTGCATAAATGGTAATAAATCAATCATTCCTTTATACTCTTTTCCAAATAACTTCTAAAAGCTAAAAAAACTTTCTTTGACAAATAAAAGTGATATGTATATTTTTGATCAAATGGCGTTTCAGATGTTAAAAGAATTTTAAAGAACAAATATTACCCCCTGTACACAAATCTAATATCATACATCGTAACGCCA
>CAZLOL010000258.1:0-5225 GCA_964561045.1 uncultured Ignavibacteriaceae bacterium
GTTATTCGCTGTTCGTAACTTGTAACTCGTAACTTGTAACTTGTAACTCGTAACTTGTAATTCATAACTCTTAACTCGTAACTCTTAACTCGCAACTCGTAATTCGCAACTCGTAATTCATATCTGTAATTCGTAATTTGTAATTTGTAATTTTTAACTCGTAATTCAAAACTGAATGAATATACCAACTGGCAACATAACGTTTATATTTACCGAAATCGAAGACAGCGCTATGCTGGCTCAGGAATATAGTGATAAACTTTCCGAGTCTTTGAACAAGTATCATTTGGTACTTAAAGAATCATTGGAATCAAACAATGGATTTATATTTAAGACAACCGGGAATGCATATTGCTGCGCTTTTACAAATACGGATGATGCAGTAAATGCAGCATTCCATACACAGTTAAAACATTATTCTGAAGAATGTGGAGAAAATGTGATCAGGATCCGAATTGGTGTTCATTCCGGTCAGGCAGAATGGAGCGGCTCTGATTACACGGGATATATGACACTTGCAAGAACACAAAGAATAATGTCGGCTGCTTACGGAGGACAGATATTAATTTCAAGTGATGTTTTTGAAAACCTGAATGGAAAAGTTCCTGCAGGCATATCCTTTCGCGATCTAGGTGAAAGGAGATTAAAAGACCTGATACAGCCGATGAGATTGTATCAGATTGCAGCACCGGAGCTGCCTTCCGATTTTCCGCCTATAAAAACACTAGATGCACGCCCGAATAATTTACCTATACAGCTCACTAGTTTTATAGGAAGAGAAAAAGAAATGAAGGAAATAAAAAAAATACTTTCCGGCACTCGAATGATCACTTTATTAGGTCCCGGAGGAACCGGAAAGACCAGACTTTCAATGCAGACCGGCGCGGATCTTATAGATGAATATATTGACGGAGTTTGCATATCCGAACTGGCATCTTTGACAGATCCTGATCTAATTTCAAATACAATTGCACGGTCATTAAAAATAAGTGAGCAGCCCGGACAGGATAAAGAGATCACACTGATTAATTACTTAAAGGACAAGGAATTACTTTTAATATTAGATAACTGTGAACATTTAATTGATCCCTGCGCTCAGTTAGCGGAAAAGCTTTTGCAGAATTGTCAGCAGATAAAAATAATTGCAACAAGCAGGGAGGCATTAAGGATCAGCGGGGAAACTATTTACTCGGTTTTATCACTTTCATTTCCGGAGCAAAAGAAAAGTTATTCTCCGGATGAACTTTCACGATTTGAAGCTGTACGGCTGTTTATTGAACGGGCTATTTCAGCTAACATTAATTTCAGAGTAACAAAAGAAAATGCAGAATCGCTTTCCAGGATATGCAGACAGCTTGACGGAATACCTTTAGCGATAGAGCTGGCTGCGGCAAGAATAAAAGTTTTAAATGTTGAAAAGATATGTGACAAGCTAAATGACAGGTTCAGGTTACTTACAGGTGGAAACAGAACAGCTCTCCCAAGGCAGCAGACTCTTAAAGCATTAATAGACTGGAGTTACGATCTTCTTTCTGAAAAAGAAAAAATATTATTCACATACCTTTCTGTATTCTCAGGAGGATGGAGCTTAAATGCTGCCGAGAAGATCTGTGCTGATGAAAATATTAAAGAGGACGAAGTAATGGAGCTGATGTCAAACCTTACAGATAAATCATTAGTAGTTTCAACAGTGAATGAAGGTTTTACAGGATTTACAATGCTTGAATCAATTCGTGAATACAGTAATGAAAAACTTCCGGATACAAGTGAAATCTACATGAAACACTTTCAATATTATCAAAATCTGGTAAAAAGCGGTGAGAACATAGTTCCGGAAAATGAAATGGCATGGGAAAAAGAAATGATCTACGGAATTGATAATATCAGAGCTGCATTGAAATGGTCAATGGAAAATATTCCTGAAGAGTCTGTTAAATTCATCATTAGTGCGGTTGATTATCTGGAAGTCAAAGGCAATTACAAGGAAGGTCTTGATCTTTTGAAAAAACTATTCGTGATGAAAATTAAGATCGACGATGATTTAATAGCAGGAGCATATATAAATGCAGCATTCATGTCTTGTCACATGGATGAAATTGAAAATGCCGAAAAATATATTATTGACGGACTTGAATATTTCAGAAGCACCGGAAATGACGGCAAGACAGCTCAGGCTTTAAGCATTTACGGTATGATACGATTCCTCGAAGGCGATACTGAAAATGCGATAAAATATTCTGAAGAGAGTTTGAAACTGCTTGAAAACAGCAGCAATCCTCTGAGTGTTGATGTAAAAGGCAACCTTGCGGCATATTATTCCGGATCAGGGAATGCAGAAAATTCTCTGAATCTTCTTGAAGAAGTCACTGAATATCACCGAGCGCATAACAACAAAAAGCAGCTTACACAAACACTAATAAGCATAGGCGGTGTTTACTATCAAATTGGAGAGCTTGATAAAGCCGTTACCTGCTATGAAGAAGGATTAACATTGCTTGAAGAACTCAATGATCAGTATACTTTAGCCGTAACTCTATATAATCTGGGGAATGTAAATTTCACTCAGAAAAAATATTCCGAATCATTTGCGTTCTATAATCGGGCAATGGCCATATCAAAAGAGTACGGCAATACGGGAGTATATGACCGGTCTCATATAAAGCTTGGTGAAATATTTCTTATACACAAAGAAAATGCCAAAGCAAAAAAAATCTTTATTGATTCTTTAAAAAGTTTCGGCAAACATTCCGAAAAACTAAAACTTAATCTGGGGATTTACGGATTAGCCAAATATTATTTTTTTGAAAAGAATTATGAAACTTCAGCAAAACTATTTTTTCTCACCGAAAGGATAAGTGAGGACATAAACTTCAGATTCTCAAAATCAAGGATCGAAGAGAAAAAGATTATTTTAGAAGAGATCAAATCCTTATTACCTGAAAATAAATTAAATGATTTAATGGATGAAGTAATGTTATTTGATATTGACAAAGCGGCGGAGATTGTCCTGAAGCTCAGCGATGAATATTAGTAACTGCAAATTACAGATTACTTTTAATTTTATTCTGATCGTAATCAGAGATTGATAATTTTTATTTAATATTCAGATACTTCCGGATAAAACAGCACAACTTGCAGGAAAGATTTTCCTGTCTGTATTTTAGAATACATATTTTAACATTATTGTCGGGTAAAATGTCCGGCATGTTAATTCTCAGAATTCTTTAATTAATAGCTCCCGTCTTCAATACTACGCCTGCCTGAATTTTGATTAACATGAATTCAAATTAAATTCATAATTTAGTATAATTTGAAAACCGTATCAGATAAAATTAAATCATGAAAAACAAAAAACCACCCAAACTGATACTGATATTATTTATCAGTATTATATCTGTTAGTGCCGGCGCACAGAATTTTCAATGGGTCAATCATCAGTCCCATAATATACAATTCAATCCGGATCTTACATTATTTCTCGCAGAAACTGATGCTTCAGGAAATTCACTTCTTGCAGGAATCTATAATTTCAAACTTATATATGGAAATTATTACGGAGATGTATCTTTGAAAAAGTATGACCCGCAGGGAAATCTGATATTTTTGAAAGTACTGTACGGAAAGATAATTGTCGAAGGATTGCAGACCGATAATGAAGGTAATATTTATCTGACAGGCAGCTTCATGGATACTCTTGTAATAGATCCGGTTAATTATATTTTGAATACCGGAAGCGGTCTCAATACAAACATTTTCATGATTAAGCTTTCCCAGGGAGGGGACTTCATATGGAAAAAAAATATCAGCCTCATTTATCCGTCTGTTTTTTTACTGGATGCTGTTAAGGTAAAAGGCAGCTGTCTTTATGCCGGAATGCTTGGCTTCAGTCAGGGATTTATAAAAAAGTATGACCTGTCCGGAAATGAATTAACCGGAATTCCTGAAATAAACATAAGAGGTATCAGCAGTATTGATACAGATGATAAGGGTAATATCTATTCAGCCGGCGCATGCGGTAACGGAATCATTACATTCGGAGATCAGATTTTTAATGCTCCATTTCCGTATAATTTTTATATTGTTAAATATAATTCTTCAGGTAACTGTCAGTGGGTTAGATTCGTCGAAGATATTACGTTTCAGAGCATAGATATTGTTTGTGATAATTCAGATAACATTTACGCAGCCGGTGATCTTAACGGCAGTTTTATGTTCGGTTCAATTCAGGCTCAGGGAAGGCAATGGGTCTACGACTTTTTTCTTACAAAGCTGAACTCATCCGGTACTTTTCTGTGGCTTAAGGAAGTTCCTGCTACAGCTACAATTACAGGAGATGCCGGGAAAGCCGAAGTAAATTCCATTGCAGTTGATGCAGCGGATAATGTCTGGTTCACTGGATTCCTGAGAGGCACAGTCAGCTGGGGATCCGGCATTGTAACAACATCAGCAGGTTACAGAGATTTGCTCTTACTGAAATATGACCCGAACGGAAATGTTTTGCTTGGTAAAAGAGCCGGCGGCACTTCAATCAGCAGAACGGATGATATTGCAATGGATAATTCAGGAAATATATTTCTGTCCGGCAACTTTTCAGCCTCTGCGGTTTTTGATACTATTACTGTATCAGGAAGCGGGAATTTAAATTCATTCCTTACTAAACTATCACACGGAAATTCGGCGGGAAATATTGAAGCTAAAATGATAATCGAAGGTTTCTACGACAGCAATTCTGATAATATGAGAATCGAAGATACAGTGAGAATCTATTTGAGAAATCCTGTTTCTCCTTATCTTGTAACGGATTCTTCCAAATCAATAATTGATCCTGATACCTTTACCGGCATTTTTCAGATTTTTAATGCCCCGTCAGGAAATTATCTGATACAGACAAAACACAGGAATTCAATTGAAACATGGAGTTCGGCTCCTGTCAGCTATCTTCAGGGAAGTTCCGTAAGTTATGATTTTACATCATCAGAATCATCTGCTTACGGTAATAATCTCCGGCATGTAAATACATTGCCCGACAGATATGCAGTATACAGCGGAGATGCCGATCAAAATGGAATCGTAAATCTGAATGATCTCATTCTGATAAATAATGATGTGTCGCAGTTTGTTTCGGGTTATGCTAAATCTGATATTAACGGAGACGGTAATTCAGATCTTACCGATCTCATAATCACTTTTAATAATTCGAGAAAGTTTGTGAGTACAATAAGACC
>CAZLOL010000259.1:0-5202 GCA_964561045.1 uncultured Ignavibacteriaceae bacterium
GGTTGGGGGTGGGGTCAGCTTTTCTCTCTACTATTTAAACGATCACCCCCTAACCTCCTCCTTTGCAAGGAGGGAGAACTCACGTTTAGTATTTTCAAATTTACTTTTTCATTTAATACTTCATAGCCCCTCTTATTTTTTCTATGGTCGGGAGGTAGGGTTGCTTCAAGAAAGCTTATATAATTTTTTAAAGTAATTACGCTTTATAAAATTATTTCAGTATTTATTTAAAATTATTTTTTTAAATTTGTAAATTAAATAGACATGTAAGTGTAAGTTCTTAGCAAACTTTTTTATTTTGCAGATCCATGAGTAAAATCACTTACTCACAGTTCGGAAGTTAAACCACAGTTAAAAGAACATCCATGAAAAACACAAAGCTCATCGAACTCTTAAAAACTTTTTCGAAAGAAGAAATGAAGGAGTTTGAAAAGTTTGTTGCCTCGCCATACTTCTCACGCGGTCGGGACTTAATGCCGTTTCTTAAAATTCTGAAAACATTTTATCCGGAGTTTAGTAATTCCGGTTTTAATTATGAAAAGATTTATAAAAAATTAAATCCAAAATTGAAATACAGCAAAGCAAATTCCGAAAATGCAATGCGTGTAATGTCTTCAGACCTGTTTAAACTCGCCGAAGAGTTTATGATTTATGAGAAAATTAATCTGAATAATATGTGGCGGAGATATTGTTTAATTGATGCCTACTTTGGCAAAGATCTCAGTAAAATGTATAATAAATTGCATTCTGAAACTCAGAAAGATTTAGTCAAGTTTGCTGAATACGGTTTCACAAGCAGATATTTTGTCGAAATGTATTATTTAAAAATGTTTGATGTGGGATTTGCTATTTATAACAACCGGTTATACCCGAGCACAATTGAAAGCCAGACAGCTTTAATGAATTTCTTCTTGCTTTGTGCGACTAATTTTATTGATAATTCGTATAAACTCAAACTTAATTATAATATAGATAACAAGGACGATTTAGCAGAACAGTTTATGCAATGTTTTAATTTTGAAAAATTTATTCTATATCTGAAAAAAAACGAAGAGATAAAAAAAGAGGATAAAGAAATTCTTGAACTTTGTTTTTACCATCTCCTCCATGTTCTCGACAGGGACAATGAAGAATACATTTCAATTTTAGAAAGACTTTTTTATAAAAACAGGCACTTGTTTCATAATGAAGTTAAACTTAGCTTTTACTTCCAGCTGATTCCTGTTTATGATAAAAATAATGATTTGGACAAATTGTGCACTCTATATAAAAACATTCTCGAAGATAAAATTTATGAACCGGAAGTTGGAATGAAAATGTCTTTTGTTCTTTATTTCAACATACTTTATTTGTTTGCTGAAAAACTTCCCGGGGAAGCAGAAAATTTTGCACTAAAGTATTATAAAAATTTAAACACAGATAAAGAAGAATCGTTCTACGATTTTAGCTTTGCACTTATTGAATTTAAAAGAAAGAACTATGATAAATCTCTTGAATATATTTCGAAGGTAGAAATTACTTTTCATTATTTAAAATACATTTCAAAAATTTTGTATCTCCAGATATATTTTGAACTTAACTACACCGAAGAAGCAAATTTTATGATTGATTCTTTCAAGCACTTTCTCAAAGCCAATCAACATGTTCCCGATAAACTTGGAATTAACTTTAAAAAATTTACAGACTATTATAAAAAATTACTTAACATCAAAACTTCAGGTAAAAGATCTGAATTAAGAAATCTTTACAAATCCATTTCAAATGAAAAAAGATTGTTTTATAAATCCTGGCTTCTGGAAAAGATTGATGAACTCTGATTATAATATTGTATTGAGAATTTATCCGGCTTTGCCGGTGTTCAAAAAGTTTGCCTTAAACACTCTTTGAACTTATCAATAGCTGCGGGCAGACTTTTGGTCAACAAAAACAAAAGCTCAAAGTTAAGTATACACACTTTCTGCCTTTGTTAGTGATCAACGGCAGGATTTATTTCATATTCAATTAAAAATAACACATAAAAAAACCGCCCATTTCAGAGCGGTTTTTCTTTATATCAAATTGAACTGATTGAAATTTACGAATTTAATATCTCATAGAACATTAAGTGCTCAAAAAACCCGACAAACTCAATGAACTCTATGAACTCAATGAACTCTATAAACTCTATGAACTCAACAAACTTACTTTATCAGCAACATTCTCTTTGTTTCAACAAACCCTTCTGATTCAAGTTTGTAAAAATAAGCGCCGGTAGCAAAAGCTGATGCATCCCATTTAACTTCATAAGTTCCTGCCTGTAAATTTGAATTAACCAGATTTGAAACTTCCTTTCCAAGAATGTTATAGATCTTTAAAGAAGTCAATCCTGATTTTGACAATCCGAATTTAATGCTTGTAGATGGATTGAATGGATTCGGATAATTCTGTGATAAAGAATATCTTTCCGGAATCTGTGAATTATAATTTGAAATACCTACTAAAGAATTATATTTATTCTTTGCGGCAATGCTGTTTGCTTTAAGGTCGTTCAGATTGTCACCTGCAAGAAGCGCAAATGCAATTATTATTTCCCCGTTTGCCGGTATCGAATAAGGTCCGCTACCCAGCACACTTGCAACATCTGTTCCTGTGCCGGTACCGCCTGCCTGCTGTCTTCCGATCCCTGAAGATAACGCCTGATATTTTTCCGCATCAGTGAAGTTGTCATATATCCCCCATGGGTTTCCCGGTAAAGTATTGTCGTTATCTATCGCCCAGTAGCTTACGTTGGTTGCCGAAAGAAGTGTAACTCCTACGTAAGTTGCCGGCGTGTTATCTGTTCTCCAGACATAGCCTAACTGATTTGCCGCATCCCAGTTTGCTTTATTGTTTGCTCCGCCGGAACCGACATCCCAGTCATTGAATACTCCGGCATAAAAATTACTTACTGCCGAAGCATTGGTATTTTTAATTTTATATTTTAAAATGATATAATCTTCATCTGCTGCGGCTGCAAAGGAATAACTGCTGAATGTTACTTCAATGCCGATCTTAGTGGCGCCGGCACCGTTATCGTTATAAAGGGCATTACCGTCCTGATCAGAAACTATACCCGGCTGTGTGATCTGAAAAGGTATCACATTTGTAAAATCAGTGCTCTGAACATTTGCATTTGATCCCCTTACACAGTCTGATACTTTTGTGTTTGCTGTTGCGCATATAAGACCGCCTTCATAGTTCAGATTGTCGCCGTTATTATACTTGAAACCGCTTCCCTGAGCATTTGTAGGATAATCATTAAAAGCAGTATTTCCCCTGCTGTTAATTGTCGTTGTGATCTTATTTACGTTCATGTTGAAATAACTCGGATTCACTACAACTGAAAAATATTCAAAATCAGTATAGGAACCGTCTGTATAATTTATTTTGAACTGAACAATTGTATTTGCCGCTGCATTGCCGTTAACTCTTACAAGATAAGCAGAGCTGCTGTTTGTTACAGATCCTAATGTAGGGATTGCACCCAGCTCGGATGTTCCGTTAAGCAAGGTAACTGCAGAAGAAGTTGTTGAGATCACAGCTGAAACATTCGTTGTAGGATCAAGATAATTTCTGAAAGTACCGGTGATCCTCATTGTGTCATTCGGCTGAGGAACATTATTATTTCCGTCAGTGACAGCATACGAATTAAGTCTTACTGAAGGAGAATTAACCGTAAGCGCTCTGAGCATATTTACTCTTCCTTTTCCCAGAAGTCCCGGATAAGATGGGTTAAGAGCATCAATGTTATCGCATGTAACTCTTACTTTCTCACCGACTTGCAGACCTGTATATGAAGGAAACTGTGATTTCACTATTCCGCAAACTCCGGCTACAATAGGAGAAGCCATTGATGTTCCGTCAAAACTTGCATAAGAATTATTATATACTGTGCTGTAAATTCCCGAACCCGGAGCACATAAATCTACCGAGGTTCCGTAATTAGAAAAACCTGATTTTGTATCAGATGAGGTTGTTGATACAATGCTTAAAGCATACTTAAGTGCTGAAGGATAATGTGCTTCACTGCTGCTGTTATTTCCTGCTGCGCACACAACCAGTGAATTTTTATTTATAGATGCATAAGTGAAAATATCCTGTTCAAACTGTCCTGCAGCGCTTCCTCCCCATGAACAATTGATCACTGAGCATCCGTGATCGGCTGCATATTTCACTCCTTCATAACCCGTAAGGATGTATCCCTGTCCTCCCGGACCTCTTGTATCATTATCGGCAGCGCATTTTACTCCCATGATCCTGCATTTAAATCCCGCGCCGGACACACCAGTACCGTTGTTTGTTACGGCGGATGCATCACCGGATACATGCGAACCGTGACTGTTATTGGAACCCATTATCATAGGATTATTATCCTGAGCAATATTATTATAATCAGCTCCTGCAAGATCCCAGCCTCTGTAATTATCAATGAAACCATCACCGTCATCATCGACACCATTTATCGGATCGGCATAATTTATTTTTATATTCGCAGCAAGATCCGGATGATCCCAGTCTGTTCCCGAATCAACTATACCAATCACCACATTCGTGTCGCCCTGCTGAATGTCCCAGCCTGCCGGCGCCTGAATTTTATTTATAAAATACTGAGAACCAAGCGAAGGATCATTTGGAGTGAAGGAAACCTTCTGAATATATTTCGGCTGTGCATATTCTACTTCACCTGTATTGTAAATCTCATTAACAGCATCTTCAATTGATTTTGAAGAATTGTATTTTACAATATAGATAAGAGACAGATCAGCAAACTTTTCTCCCGAGGGTGAAACATCTGTCAGAGGCTTTACTGCTTCCGCAAACATTTTTCTGATGCCCGACACACCCAGATCAGTTAAAACATTATTCAGTACGGAGTTGTCAATTTCATTTAATCTTGCATTGTTCCTGTTACTTTCTTTCAGTTTGAAAATGACTGTGTTCGGAAAAAAATCATTCTGAGTAAGCTCCGCTGACAATCTGAAATAACTGTTGTTTTTTAAAACATCTTTTTTATCATTGCCGTTATTTTTGAATGCAAAAAAGACGGATGACATTAAAAACAACAAAAGAAAATAATTGGTAATTTTAATTTTTCTTTTCATTCTTTTGTTAAATTGGTTGTTTAGTTAGTTGGTTTATTGGTTAATTGGATTATTGGTTAATTTTGTATGTTCATTATTGTTT
>CAZLOL010000260.1:0-5179 GCA_964561045.1 uncultured Ignavibacteriaceae bacterium
TTTCTGTATCGGAAAGTGAATATCACAGCGCATAAGTTTATTTCTTTTGTGCTTATCCGGAATAGGCACTGCAATGTCTCTTTTTTGTATAAAATTGGAGGGCTTAGCGGAGATCGTCTCACAAGTTGCCTCATATTACAATATAGATAAGCATTTTCTATATAGATCTTATGATTCAGTGAAAAGTCAAAATGTAATTTGCTTCGTTATTCAGAAATTTTATTCGCTGAGTCCCCCAATAAAATATATTTTTGAATTAGAATTTTCTTATATGCGGGAGCTCAGCGGGGACGAAACAGTTGCCTCACACCACTATCAAGTATTACATTCCTACATTTTATTTTCCTTATTACGTAAGGTAAAGTAAAGATAATTGAACAGAGCAGAAAAAAAACTAAATTGTAAATATGTATTTCAAACTTAACAAGCAAACGGAAAACTATTTTCTTGGCAAACCCGAAACGGGTATGGGTTATCAGATTATTGAAGCGTCAAAATCTTCTTCTCATTATAGAAAGGAAAAATATATCGTTCTGAATTCTCAGATTGTAATAAATATGAATGGGGAACAGGATAAATTTATCAAAGAGGCAATAAGTATTGGAAGTGATAACATTAAACTATCTGCAATTGAAATTACTTTATCTGATATAAAGATTCTTTCAGAGCGTGAATTTCTCAGCACTTTAGTGAAAGCAAAAATGTAAAAGGTGCAATTAATAATCCTGTTGAAAATGCGAATGGAGAAGAAATCTTCGTTAGACTTTCTGCGTTTGATGACGATAAGAGAATAGATAAGATTAGTAAAAAATTACTACCCGGCAGTTATACTACTACGGAGCAAGATTATCTCGATTGCAAGGATACAAATGATGATCCGGTTCAACGCTACGCTTTACCCGGCGATGATGAAATTCTATTTGCGTTTTACATTCAACCCATAAAAAAGACTCTCTGCAGCGAGGCATTGTTCAACCGAATTTTGGAAAACCCGGTGGAGGTAAGGAAGTGTATTTTGTAAGTGGAACATCCGACGGAACATTTAAAAAACAAACCCCCTATTAAATATTAATTTAGAATATGCAGACAAGAACAATTAAATTACCTGATAATTTTATTAATCTTCTTACTAATCTTCCTGAAACTGGGATGGGTTATCAAATCGTAAATGTTATTTTAAAAGGAGGAACCATTCTCCGCAAGCACAAGGTTCTTAACTCAACACTTTTACTTCTTGAAGAAAATGAAGACTTTAGCGGCTTTGATATTGAAAGAATAGAACCTGAAAACAAAAAATAATTTACTAAATTACTAATGTAATTAGCTCCCTCAATGCAACATAAACTTCGCCATCTCCGGCTTCTTCAGCTTTCCTCTTTTTCTGAAATATTCTTTTATCATTACAAACATAATCGAATCACAATTCCTTCTTCGTTCTCGCTGAGTTACCCGCAATTGTAGAAATTTGAATTTGGTTTGTATAAAATTGCGGGAGACTCAGCGGAGATCGCCTCACAAGTTGCCTCATTTTCGTAGAGCCTATTTTTTGGGTGAAAAGCCAAAATGTAATTTGCTTCGTTATTCAGAAGTTTATCTCCAGTTCTTATGGTTAAAATACAAACCCTCCCGAATGTTTTGTAAATTTGTCTTAACAAATATCTAAACTCATTATTACCCGCCCGTCTTTGGAACACCAAAGGCGGGCCATGAAAAACTTCAATCTGATATATTTATGTTCATGCTTTAGCAATATAATTTAAGAAGATTCACCATCGTTAGAACTGAAAACCTCGCTGCAATTTCCTGTTACTTCATACAGATTGAAGTATCTGATTTTTAAATCCTAATTTAATTAACTTTGTCCGGAATTAAATAAAATAAAAACTGAAAATGAAATCATTAAATATCTTATTTTTTGTTTTAATCTTTTATTCAACTTCTTTTAGTCAAATTGCAAATTCTGATGATGCAAAGCTGGAAGCGAAAATAATCGAACTTGAAAAATCAGGCTGGACTGCATGGAAAGATAAAGATGCTGAATGGTTTAAGACTAATACTACGGAGGAATTTTTATCAATAAATTCGGATGGCATTAGCAACAAAGCTCAGGTTGTTGCATCCACACCAATTGATTGTAATGTAAATAGCTTCTCACTGGATGATTTCAAATTTGTAATTCTTGATGAGAAAACAGTTCTCTTAACCTACACTGCAATGCAAGACGGTGAATGCGGAGGCAAAAAACTTACCACCAATATTCGTGTATCTGTAAATTATGTTGAGCGAGATGGGAAATGGCTCGAAGCGCTTTATATGGAAACACCAATAAATCCTTAACCCAAATATTAAAGCGCTGTATTTTACACAACTGCACGCCACATAAGGTTAACTGCAAATATTAATTAATATTACCATATGAATATCACGATCACAAACCATACAATGAAATATGATTACGACTGCGGACCTACTTCCATTTCAATATTGCTGAGCGCTTATGGTGTACAATTCAAGCCTGATCAACTTATAGATATCTTTAAAACCACCAGGAAAAATGGCACGCCCTGGAGAAACATGAAAAGATTTCTGCGTGATCTGGATCTTTTTAAAATCGAAGAACAAAAAAGTTTTTCGAAGGCTAAATCACTTTTACTGAAACCAACTCCCCTGCTTATTTGCTGGAATGTTTTAGGTAATCCTGATTATTCACATTACTCGGTTATCATTCAAATGGATGATGCAAAGGTCACTATACTGGACCCGGAAGACTGGAAAAAATTTACTGAACATGAACTGACTGAATTTAAAAAATGCTGGAAACCTTACCAATACTGGTCTGTAAGATTAGTCTCTGATAAAAAAAGAAAAATGAAGAAATCATTACCGGGTGAAAGGAAAGTAGAGCAAAAAGGCGAACTCGATGTCTCAAAGGTTAAGAACTGGATCAGTAAAGCAAAGAATATTTAGATGGAGTATCTGATTTATCTTTACCGCCCTGTTGGTGTTGCTCCATCCACCAGCCGGCACACTGAATTTGGAAATTGGAATTTTGGATTTGTGATTGAAGAAATCTGAAAAGGAGTGTTAAATAATTCTAACCGCGGATTCGATTTTTTAGAATTTACCGCCCGTGTTGGTGTTCCAAAAAATTTGCTGAGCCACTTTAAAAAATTAATTAACATTCTCATTGCAAATTTTTTGGTCACCAACACGAACACATTACAGGCAGGAAGTTCTTATCTTAATTCTTAACTACACTTCCATTTAATTTTCAGGTATTCCGAACTGTTCGCGTTGCTGACCAATAAATTGCAGTGGAATATACTTTCAATTGTTATTATACTTTTGCAATTTTTGGGGAGACCAACGCGGGCGATAATAGTACTTCCGAAAGATATAATAAATTTAATTTCAGAATTTAGAAAGTTTATCGAGAATCATTAAAGATTTAAATCTTGAAAAAACTAGATTTAGTCATGTTAAAAAGATTTTCATAAATTGACAAATCATTCTGCCTGATGAATATCAGTTTATTGGAAGACCAGACCATTCCAAAAATCCTTCGTTTAGACCCTTTTTCAATCTATTTTCAAGTTTTAATTTTCTGAAACGTATATAGTAATAACTAAACTAAACTCACTATGACAATTCTAAACAAGATCCGAAATAACGCGTTTTTATCTAAATTCCATCATCCGCGAATTCATATATCTTTTAAGAAGGGAATTCCGGAAGAAAAGTTAACTGAAGTACAGAAAATGTACAAATTAACAAAAAGAGACAGCGTTTATATTATTGTTGAAAATCCGAGACACAAATTATCCGGATTAAAGTTGCTATTTGTTCTTTCTAATAAGGGTATATCTTATCTCCCTGAAGATCATGGATCATTTATGTTGTGGGAGGAAATTGAAAATACCGAATATTTTGAAGATGAAACCGGAAGAATATTCGCTGTTCATTTTCAAAAAAATATTGCGACTTATTTTAATGTCGATTTATTTAAAATCAAAAAAGAATTTTGGATAAATCTATCAGAGTTAATAAATGAATTCATTAATTTTATTCCGCCGGATAAAGGAAGGATCATATCAAGACTTGTAGACCTTTGCGAAAAAAATCCTAAAGGTAAAGAATATCTTGACTTAAAAAATATCTATGTTAAAAAATTCAAAAGAAGTATTTCCTATAAATTTTTCTTAAAAAAATTAGAAAAATTTGAAATTCAAAATAGTGTAAAAAAATAATTTCGATTTAAATATTAATTTATTTTAAAATCAGTAATCAATTTATGATAAAATAGTCATCAGATTTGAATTTGAGTGTCCACGTTGTTTCTATATCCGAAAAAATGCCCAATTTGTTTGCACTTCTAATTTCATAATGTTCCAATTTGAGCGTCTCTACAAGATCTGCGCTTCATGATTCATATTATTTAAATTTGGGTGATTTCCGGAATGCTTTCATATCTGTAGAGACGCCCAATTTGTTTGCGCTTCATATTTCATATTATTTCATTTTGGGCGTCTCTACAAGGTCTGCGATTCAGGATTCATATTATTTGGTTCTAAAAGAATTATTGTGCTTATGTTATTTATTTTGTAAAAAATGAGTAAATCACTATTCTGGAATTTTTTCACTATTTCTTTATATCTTTATTTCTTTATTTAAATATTTCTTATTACGCAGAATTACACATACTTATGATCTCAAAAATTCACTGAAAAGAGATGAAAATTTTTATTCTGCAAATTCTGCGGCCACATTCTGTGTATTTCACCGTAAAATTTAATTTACAGACCTAAAATAAAATTTTCTTATATTTCAACTTTTACTGAAAAATATTTCAATTTTTTTGATTTCACACAATTTCTATTGACTGTACCGGCATTTCCATTGACCTTACATTTATTTCCATTGACGTTACTGCCATTTCCATTGACGTTATATTCATTTCCATTGACGTTACCGCCATTTCCATTGACGTTACCGTCATTTCCATTGACGTTACCGTCATTTCCATCGACCTTACATTCATTTCCATTGACCTTACATTCATTTCCAGCGACCTTACATTCATTTCCAGCGACCTTACCGGCATTTCCATTGACGTTACATTCATTTCCATCGACCTTACATTCATTTCCATTGACCTTACCGGCATTTCCATTGAGTGTTA
>CAZLOL010000261.1:0-5174 GCA_964561045.1 uncultured Ignavibacteriaceae bacterium
AACGGCAGAAGATTTTAAGTGAACGGCTGGTTTTGGTAAGTGAATGGCAAAGCAGTTTATGGTTTTAATCGATGCTCATTTGGTCTGTGATATTATGATCCCTCGGTGATTTAAAACAGAAACCAATTAAATGTCATACTTGAATGCTTTAATCGTGGATCCATTCATTGAACCTCTGTGATAGTATTCCTGATCCGCCTGCACAAAGATTATTAAAGCTTGAAGTTTTAAACAGCAGGCGATCGGGAATGGCAGAAGTTGGAGTATGGGAGTAATAAATTCATTAAAATTGGTTTTTCAGAAGTCTCTAATTTGTAATTTGCAATTTGTAATTTGTAATTAAATTATCTTGTACAGATCAGGAGGTATAGACAGCACAACTTCCGTGCCCTGCGTGTTTTTATTTTTAAGATTGAGATCTTCTATTACTGGCTGAGGCAGGTTTTTTTCTTTACTTAATAGAATCAGGCGGTCCTGAATTATCTCAATGCCTTTTGATATATGCCCTTCTTTCTTATTCTTCTGTGCTTCCGATAATCCTATTCCGTTATCAGTTATCCTGATTACAAAAAATCTGAATGATGAACCGTTAACACTGACATTTTCAAAATTGAATGAGAGTTTTATAAAACCTTCCTTATCTAAGGGCATTATTCCGTGCCAGATGGAATTTTCCACAAAGGGCTGTATTATCATGTTCGGGATCAATATTGACTCCGGATTAATATCATCTCCTGCTGTGATTTCATATTTGAATTTATCGCTGAATCTAAGCTTCTCTATTTTCAGATACAGATCGAGCCGTTTGATCTCTTCATCTAATCTTATAAAGCTGTTCGCTGCCGAATCCAGATTCATCCTGATAAGTTTTGCCATCAGTGAAATGTAATCATTGGCTTCTCTCTTTCTGTCACTGTTGACAAGATACTGAACCGAGTTCAGTGAATTGAAAATAAAATGCGGATTCATCATGGAAGAGAGTGCTTTGTGCTTCAGTTCATTGATCTGATTGCTTGTATCAAATTTCTCCTTGCCTCTGGCATTTATAAACTTGATTCTTCTGTGAGCGGCAAAAGCTATTCCTGCCAAAAGCAGGACTGTTAAAGATCCGCGGAATAAGAATGTTTCCGTAAAATAAGGAAGGACGGTAAAAGAAATTATTTCCGGCTCGCCCCAACGGCTGTTAATAACTTTTCCTCTGACTGAAAGTTTGTAATCACCTTTTTCCAGAGATGAAAAGTTTATGTGATCATCAGGAATATTTATCCACTCATTATTGATATTGATTTTATACTGATAGTTTACGGATGCAGGTGAGGAAAAATTTATCGCGGAAAAATCTATTTGTATGTTATTCCTGTCAGGTTCAAATATATAATTCTCTGAATACAAATAAACAGAGTCATTCGCCTTCACTGATTTTAATTTTACTTTTACCGGAGGTAATTCACTTTTATCAAATTCTGATACATTAAGTGAGCTTAACCCGTTTGCCGTTCCTATCCACATATAATCTTTGGTTGTATCATAGTAAAGCGATAATATTTCAGCCGAAGGCAGACCTGTCTCCGTATTAAGAATTTTAACAGAATCATTGTTTAATATGAACACTCCGTTCATGGTACCGACCCATAACCTGTTGTATCTGTCTGATGCCATTACATTGGATGAAGTCAAATCGTATTCCCTGATTTTAATATAATTTGTAATTGCAGAGTCGTTTAATCCATAACTAGCAATACCTTTATCACCTGCAAACCAGACTCTGTCATTTTTATCCTGAATTATGCTCTTAATTGTTGAGTTTAGGATTTCATTGGAAGTGAAAAAAGTTTTCCTGCCTGAGGTAATTTTGCAAAGACCGGAAGCAGTGCTTACCCAGAGGTTTTTCCGGCTGTCTGCAAAGATACAATAAACTTTGTTTAATGATCTTATATCGTCAAACAAGTAAGTTGTATCTCCTTGATTGACATTTACAGGAGGAAAAGGCTGAACAATAATCTCATTGCCCCAACCGCCGTTAATGAATTCATTTCCCTTAGTAATACAAAAAGCAGAGGAAGTGAACAGATAAAGTTTATCATTCATGTATGATTGCATTGAAACATTGCCGTAAGTTTTAAATGTACCGCTGATGTAAATCAAATCATTGATATTTTTTAATCCGTTGATATACATGTAATCCGGACTCGTTTTTATTTTTATATCAATTATTTTTATACTGTCATTATCCAAAACATTCAGACTGTCAAGTGTACCGATAAAAATCCTGTCTGAAGCATCCTTTTCAATTGCAAGAACTTTATTGTTGCTAAGACCGTCTTGTTGACTGTAATTCATAATGAAGCGGTTGTTTAAACAAAATACTCCGTCTCCGTATGTACTTACCCACATATTTCTTTCATTATCTTCGAGGAAATTATTAACAAGGCTTTTATCCAGTCCCAATTTCCCTCCCATATCAGTGATCTTTTCCGTTCCCGCTTCAATGAAGAAGAACCCTTTTTTCATAATTGAAAACCAGATGTTTCCATTTGTATCTTTGCAAATCCTTATGACATTATTGTTATTGAAAAGATTAACTTCTATTATTCTTGTAACTTCATAATTGTTAATTTCAAATATTTTTCCTCGTGCACCTGCAATGATTTCATTATGCTTATTTCCGTATATCCAGAAGATTTCCTCATCATCAAAGCCTTTAATGTTCATTTTAATTAATTCATTATTTTCGAATTTATATAAACCTCTTGTTGTAGCTGCTATGATCGTTTCATTTTCTGTTTTCACAATTTTATTAATACCTATTAATTCAGGATAGCTGTTGAAAACATTCAAAGCATTCTTTGAACTGACCCTGGTAATATTCTCTACGGTATATGAATATAAAGTATCTTTCAATACAAACATTCCTTTTATTGTTTTATTTTTTTCAGTCGGGTCAGAGAAATTTTCTATTTTGTTATCTCTGAAGACATTATACCCCTTCTCATAATTTCCAAAATATATTTCACCACCCGGATCTTCAGTTAAATTAATAATATTGCTTGAATTGAGACCATCGGAAGTTGAATAATTCCTGAATGCGTGTCCGTCAAATTTACTTACTCCATTTACAGTTGCAAACCACATGAAACCGCTTCTGTCCTGAATCAAATCATAAACAGACGAGGAAGCAAGTCCTTCTGAAGATGTATAGTGGTAAGATGAAAAGCTTTGTGAAATTAAAACACCGGTGCAGGAAATTGTATAATATAAAATTAATATTAATAAACGGATAAGAGAGAATATTCTTTCATTCATTAATTTCCCTTTATGAATTATGAAACGATCCTGTCTCATTAATTTCTTTGCACTTTTTGATAAACTCAGGAGACTTCCTCCGTGAGACTTCGATTTTAATTCCGTCACTCATTGTAATATATCCGCCGTCTAACTTTGTAAAATCCCTTATATGATTCAGGTTTATAAAGTGGGATCTGTGCACGCGGAAAAAATTATTTCCGGAAACTTTATCTTCAAATTCTTTAAGCGTTTTGGAAACGGTTATTTTTTTCTGATCTGTCATAAAGATATGCGTGTAGCAGTCTTCAGCTTCGAAGCGGATTATTTCATCGGCATTCATAACTTTAAATCCATGCGTTACGGGAATAATTACTTTTTGGGATTGCGGAGCGGAGGGGATAACTTGCATGAAATTCTGAACAAGCTTTTTGACTGTCTGCTGAAGCTCTTTTATGTCAATAGGTTTTAAAAGGTAATCTATGGCTCTTGCCTTAATTGCCCTGATTGCGTATTCCTCATGCGCAGTTACAAATACTATCATGAACCTGCTGCTGTCAATGCTTTCAAGAAAATCAAATCCGTCAAGCACCGGCATATTAATGTCAAGGAAGATTACATCAGGTGAAATGTAACTCAGCATTTTTTTGGCTTCAACTGCCGAAGATGCAGTACCGATGATATTGATTTCAGAACAATAATTTTCGACAAGAGATTTTAAATTCTCTCTTCCCGATAGTTCATCATCAACTATTATTCCTTTAATCGAAGATGTCATTATATAAAAATTGATTTCAAAGTCTTGTTCATGAAAAAATATTTATGAAAGAGAACAATTACGGATAGCATTGTATTTCCAAATAAGATCGGCTTTCATATTCATCTTGCCTTTAAAAGTGTAAAACCTATTCTTTATGATTCTCAAAAGCAAGAGTAAAATGATATACTTTGTATTAAATTTTTCCACATCCGTCCAAAACGATTTAATATGTTTGAAATAAATATGAAGAGTTCAATGAACATAGAACAACTCTCCCTCCCAGCCCCCAAAGACATTAAGTAAAGGAAAGAAACTTCCGAAGTCTAAATCCAAATCATATATTACTGAAGCGCAATAAAATAGACTTCGGAAGTTTTTCACACCTTAGTGCTTAACTTAATGGCATTGGGGTTGGGGGGTGGGGTTGATCAATCTGCAAGGAACGCTCCATATTTATTTCAAATATTTTAAATCGTTTGGACGTATGTAGTGTTTCTTAACTTTATTCAAATATTTCAATTGAAAAACCGCTATCAATAGAGTATATTACACACATAACATTGTTCTTACACGATCTGACTTATGGAGAAAGGTGGAGGGATTAGGCCCTGTGATACCTTGGCAACCGTCTTCCGGGAAATACCCGGTTCGAAAGGTGCTAATTCCTATCCTGCATTAATGCGGGAAGAGATGAGTTAGAAGAATTAAATATTGAAATTGTTTTTATAAAATATTGAATCTCTTCCGGCTTATGTCAGAAGAGATTTTTTTTTGATATAAAATGTAATTGTCATAACGACTTTATAAAATGAATTTTCTAAAGCCGGTAAGCAGCAATCTGACTGTTTCATTTATGATTTAAAACTATCTATTAAAAATCTTACAAGTCTTACAAATATTAAAAATCTTACTAATAAATATGACAGACATAAAACAAATTTTAAAAGACCGTATTCTCATTCTCGACGGCGCAATGGGTACTATGATCCAGAGACATGTTCTTGAAGAAAAAGATTTCAGGGGCGAAAGGTTCAAAGATCATCCGCACTCATTAAAAGGAAACAATGATCTTTTGTCTATTACAAGACCTGATATAATAAAAGAGATCCATTCTAAATATTTCGAAGCAGGC
>CAZLOL010000262.1:0-5169 GCA_964561045.1 uncultured Ignavibacteriaceae bacterium
GTGAATAATGATGTTACCACTTCTGGGTTTTTTATAAATTAACGGTTTGGACGGAAGAGTTCTCAAATATGTTTTTGCATGAAGGATTACTTTGGTCGGCAACTTTTAAGTTACTGCTGTCGCTGCAGCTGGAAAATGTATCATCATATCAATCAAACAAAAAAAGGACTGAATGATAAGTCACATTCAGTCCTTTTTTAAATTTTATTTCCTGAATTACTATTTCTTAAGACCGGATTTCATTTCATTATTTTGTTTACTGTTATCCTTCTTTAACATTATCTCCGGTTCTTCATTTTTTTGACTTTCGATTACACCCTGATATGAATTTCTAAAAGGAGTGCTTATTCCCGGATCATTTGGAATAAGTGCTCCCGGAGGTGCCTGCCTCGATACAAAGCCGGAAGAGTTATTGAATGCGATAAGTACATCTGAAAGGTCAACTGCCCTGTCACCTGTCAGATCATTTAAGTTGAATCCTGTTATAAACGAATTGGCAGCATTATATATCTGTATAATATCATCAAGATCTACTGTATTGTTCTTAATGACATCGCCGCTGTATATGCAATACCTCTCTCCTTTCAGGAACAGATTGTTTCCGTAAGCCTTACTGGATGCTGTAGTAAAATTATATGAAAAAGCAAAACCCCTTGTATAGGTTTCTCCGCCGGATCTGCTCCATGTTTCAAGAATGTTCCTCCCTTTTACTACAAGATAGTATGTTCCTGAAACTGCATTGGCAAATGTCACCGTACCTGATGCAGATGTTGAATCAATTACTGATTTTGCAGAATCAACAATTGAATAAGGCGAAAATGTATTTCTCAGATAAAAAGTTGCCGAGTCCCTGATATTTAGTCTTGAATTTAATGTATCAAAATATCCTTGCGCGGCAAAAGTAATTGTTGCCGGTACAGGTGCTGCATTGTTTACTTTACATGGATTGTCTATGTACAGATTGTTTCCGAATCCGCTTCGCGCCCTGAATTTAATTTTATTTGTTCCTGCCGGCAATGCTACACTTTTTGTCAGCCACTGATTTGCAAGTGTCGGTGTATATAGCGATCCCGAAGCTGCAGTTGTTTTTAAAGTATTAGCATTACCTATAGTATCGTTCGTGCTTCCTTTGTATCTGACTAATGTTGAGTATGTTGTACCTCCGTTTGTGGATGTCTCTATTGTAAGGGTATCTATATTAGATGTAGAAGTATATGGAGCATAAGAATAATCAAACTTAAGCGTGTCCCCTGCTATTGAATTTCCGAATGTAAGTGTTACCAGTGATTGAGTTGTCCCTGCTGATGCAGTCCAGAAGTCAAACTTTGCAGAACCTGAACCAATCAAAAATGCACTCACAGTGTTTCTTGTCCAATACTGTGTCCCTGTGAATTCGACGCTCCAGTTGGTTGGTGCAAATGTTGCCGAAGAAAAATCCTCACATAATACCTGTTCTGTGATATTGAATGAATACAGCGAAGTGGAATCTCTGTTGTGCGCTATAGAATTATCCTGAGCAATGATCCTGTATGATACAACATCGCCTAAATTCACGTCAGCATTAACGGAATTAAATGCTGCAGTAAATGTGCTTCCTGTTGTGTTGATAAGTTTGAATTGCTTTGTAACGCCTGAATTTATATTCCATCTTACCCATGAAGAATCCAGTCCTAAATTATCAGTAACTGTGGCTGTAACTGTTGCTGGCCAGTTTGGTTTGGGTGTATTTCCCAAAGCAGTATGTACTATAACCGGCTTGGTGTTATCTGACTGTGCAACAAATAAATTCAATGTGGAAGGTGCTCCGGCAGGTGATGTTGAAGTCTTGTCAGAACTGTCAGTGGTTTTTATATAATATCTGTAAGTTGCCGTCGATCCGTTACCCGGAATATTTGCGGTCCAGTTTGTTCCGCTTGTGTTGGTCATCAATAAGCTGTCAGTAATTGACACATTATTTCTTGACCAGAATAATTTTGTTTTTGAAGGATTAATGCCTAATGTAGATGGCGTAATGGTACAATTAACGGCGTAGGGACCTGATAAATTTTCAGTATTTGATAAAGCAGTATGCTGAATAACAGGACCCAGCATCTGATACGCCTTATAAACATTTACAAGTCCTTTTCCATAATCATTATCTTCACCGGCAGTTCCTAAATCTGTAGCGGTTGAGAACAGAATTGCCTTGAGCTGCCTGCCTGTCATTCCGGGAGCTGCCTGCTTCAGTAGTGCTATACATCCTGCTACGTGAGGTGCTGCCATAGATGTTCCGCTGATGGAAGAATATGATGTTCCTGACCAGGTTGATCTAATGCTTACTCCGGGAGCGCAGACTTCAGGTTTTATCAATAATGTTCCGACACCTCCGCAGATAGACGGACCTCTGCTGGAGGAACCGCTTATTACTAAAGTTGTTCCGTTAATGCTGCCTACACAGAATACATTTACTGAATCCAGATTTATATTTTTCGGAGGAGTGATTGTTGATGCCGATGGTCCTGAATTTCCGGCTGAAAATACCACTGCGATTCCTGCGGCTTCTACGGCAGTTAATGTAGTTCTGTAAATAGAACTTGTACACTGATCAGTTGCTGTCGGGTCCTGCCATGAACAGCTTATGACGTCAGGCATATTCATCGTTGCTGCATTTGTATCCGGGTCCATTGCCCATTGATACGCGGCAATGTTCATGGAAGGATAAGATGCACTCGGGCAGTCTGTAATACCAGCCGCCATCCAGAATGCATCAGGAGCGACTCCGACTGTATCGCCTGTTGCAGAATTTCTTCCGCACATGATTCCCATTGTATGAGTTCCGTGATATGTACCTCCGGCTGCACAGTCAAAAGGAGAAGTGCTTACGGGAGCGATCGGATCGAACCATGAATGATACCATTGTCTGCCGTTATTTCCCCACCATCTTGACGAAAGAGCGGGATGAGTACCGTTAACACCGCCGTCAATATTCATAACGGTTCTTCCGGCACCTGTGATACCTATTCTCCAGAGAGAATCAGCTCTGATGGTTTTAAGACCTGTTTCAATCGATTCGGCATTATCCGGCGCGTCTTTCTGATCAAAAGGTTTGTCCATTTCCAGCTCTGCATCAAGATCCATTATTTCAATATCGTCTCTTTTTGTCAGCATATTAATTACATCCGGAGTGGCTTCAATAAAGATCAGGTTAGTAATCCAGAAATTTATCATCTGCTTTATCTTTCCGGATTCTTTTTCGCTGTTTAAATAATTTAATATCGGAGTCTGAGTCAGCGCCGCTTTCTCTCTCAATGTATTTATGACAACCTGCGCCCTGTATTCTATCGCGGCATTCATATCATAAAGATCTTTATCCAGCTTTTCTATATCCACACGGTCTTTCATCAGGATCAGAACCCTCGTATACTCAAGAGGATTAAGAGAATTCATTTTGTTTGCAAGTCTCTGAGTCACCTGCACATTTTGTGAAAATAAGTTTGAACTAAATAATATCAGAATAAAAAGTAGGTAAGCTTTTTTCATAAATTTTGAAAATTTATTTGATTAATATTTACAGATAAAATAATGCAATTAAAATTCGAATAAAAGTTAAAGAAAGGTAATGAGCAATCTGTCGAATTGCCTCATAAATAATGTAATACTGAATTATAAAAAACAGGTCGCTGACTCATAATTTGAAGTCCCCGCAGAATCACTTCCGGTATGCCTTTACACAACCGAAATTACTATAAAGCAAGAACTCTGCGATTTTATTGTCCCCGGCGAGTCTGCCGCTATTCACTTTTCTATTACACTATATGCGGGCACTCAGCGATGACAGGGAAATTATATGGGTTGTTGGTCACGCTCACTTCATTCGCTTAGACTAACAACGGTGGAAAGTTTTGAATTACATAATTCGGCGAGAAAAAAGAACCTTTGTTTATGTTCTCAACTTTGCAACTGATTCTTTAGGTCGCGATAATCAGAAGTCATATTAACTCTTTTAATTGCTCAATACTTATACCAACTTTTTTCAATATATTAATTAACGTTCCTATCTTAAGTTCTTTATGATTTGGTATAATCACAGATTTGTTCTCGGAAATGTTATGCATAAATATATGGCTTCCTCTTTGATGGTCAACATAATAACCAATTCTCCTTAGTGCTTTGGTCACTTCTTTACCGGAAAATGTTTTACTCAAATTGCGACTTCTATTTCTTTAATCTTAATGTCAGGTTTTGAATATATTTGATTTATTTTTTCTAATCCTTCCAGATAACACTCAATTGCTTCTTTAGCATTTAAAATTGCTGACTCTTCCGAATCACCTTGCGTAAAACATCCGTCTAATGCCGGAACTGTAACATTGTACCCGCCTTCTTCTGCCTTTTCTAAAACTATGTTGAATTTCATATATTTTTTCTTTTATAATAATAATTATATACAATCTTTGAAATGCTATTGTAAACATATTTTTTTCACTCTTTTCTTACTGATCCGTTCGCTAAGACTAACAACGGCGGAAAGATGATCTGATTTCATCTCGTTTATCCGTTGAATCCCCGAAGTATGTTAACTCTGACTAAAAACACATTTAAGCGTGAGACTAAATACTGTCCTAAGTTCTGAAGTCCCCGATGAGTAACTCCCTGTAAACATGTTCACAACCGAAAATACCTTAGGTGAGGACTCTGCGGATGAGAAAATTTCTCTGACAAAAAAAGGACTGAATGATAAACTCACTCAGTCCTCTAATAAATTTTATTTACTGAATTACTATTTCTTAAAACCGGATTTCAATTCATTATTTTGCTTCTCAGCATTCTTTTTTTCTATTATCATCGGTTCCTCATATTTCTGCAGATTGATAACTCCCTGATAGGTATTTCTCAAAGAAGTATTAATTCCCGGATCATTTGGATTCAAAGCTCCCGGAGGCGTCTGCCTTGAAACAAATCCGGTAGAGTTGTTGAATGCGATAAGTACATCAGAAAGATCCACTGCCCTGTCTCCTGTCAGATCATTGAGATTATAACCTGTTGTAAATGAATTAGCGGCATTATATATTTGAATAACATCATCGAGATCCACTACATTGTTCCTTATCACATCCCCGCTGTATATGCAATACCTCGAACTCCTGAATATCATATTACTGCCGTATGCCTGTGATGAAGAAGTTGTGA
>CAZLOL010000263.1:0-5139 GCA_964561045.1 uncultured Ignavibacteriaceae bacterium
GAACGCATCTGCAACACCTTTATATACGATCTCGCCATTTATCATATTTAAACCTAATTTCAATTCCGCATTTTCAGCGCAGGCTTTATGCCAGCCTTTGTTTGCAAGCTCTACAGCATAAGGAAGCGTTGCGTTTGTAAGGGCGATTGTTGATGTGAAAGGAACTGCTCCGGGCATATTAGCTACACAGTAGTGAACGACTCCATCTATAACGTAAGTAGGATTTTCATGCGTGGTGGGTTTGCAGGTCTCGATGCAGCCGCCCTGATCAACTGAAACATCCACAACAACAGATCCTTGCTTCATAAGTTTCAGCATGCCTCTTGTAATTAATTTCGGGGCTTTTGCTCCTGCTATCAGCACAGCTCCTATTACCAGATCAGCTTTTTTAATTACTTCTCTGATGTTATGAGGATTGCTCATCATTGTTGTTACATTTTTCGGCATCACATCATCAAGATATCTTAACCTGTAAAGATTATTATCCATGATCGTTACCTTTGCGCCGAATCCTGCAGCGATCTTCGCAGCGTTTGTTCCTACAATACCGCCGCCGAGCACGACAACTTCAGCAGGCTCCGTTCCGGGAACGCCGCCCAGAAGCACGCCTCTTCCGCCCATAGTTCTCTCAAGATATTTAGCGCCTTCCTGAGGAGCCATTCTTCCTGCAACTTCACTCATTGGTATAAGCAAAGGAAGCGAACCGTCCTCTTTCTGAACGGTTTCATAAGCGATCGCTATGCATTTTGATTTCATCATTGCAAGTGTAAGTTCCTTTCCGGAAGCAAAATGGAAGTATGTAAATACAACCTGATCTTTTCTGATTAAATTATATTCCGGTTTGATGGGCTCTTTAACCTTCATTATCATATCTGCCGTATCAAATATCTGTTTCGGGGTCTTAAGAATTGTAGCTCCTACCTTTTTATAATGCGCATCACTGAATCCGCTGCCTGTACCTGCGTTTGTTTCAACGAATATCTTATGTCCGTGCCTTTTCAAAACTTCCGCGCCGATAGGAGTCAGCGCTACCCTGTTCTCATTGGTTTTAATTTCTTTAGGAACACCTATTTTCATATAGATTGATTTTAGATTTGTGAATAGTTCAAAAATAGACTATTTGATTTTGTTATTCAATTCTAATGGTTGGTTGTGTTGAGTATTGAGTATTGAGTATTAGGTATTTTGTAGTGTGTAGTGTGTTTACCCATTACCCAATACTCAATACCCAATACCAAATAAAAAGAAGTCTCCGACCCTCACCAAAGACTTCTTTTATGGTATGCGGAACATTTATTCAGCAGACTAACTTCAGCTCTTAATGTTCCGCGCTATTACGTTTCTTCCTTTAATTTATAATCAATATTTCTATTTCCGGTTCAATGACAAAAACTATATTTCCATTAATAAATAAACCTGACTAAAATTCATTTGACATTTGAAATTTGACATTTGAAATATTATCTGGTGAACACAGCAATTTTAAGCGTCTTAGCCCCGAGATCCTTACAGTCAACATATACAAGATACATCCCGCTTGCAACATAGCTTCCGCTTTCATTCTGCAGATTCCATTTCTCAAGTGTATTCTCAGGATCGGTCTGATTCCGGTAAATGCTGTTCACCAGAATTCCGTCCAGTGTATAAATAAAAATCGTACAGCTCTGCGGAAGATGAGAGAAGTAAATGAATTTATCTACATCATCATTTAATTCAAGAGAGGAGAATCCGTAATATGGATTCGGAAAAGCTTTAATGTTATTTGTTTCAGCTGACGCAAGCTTCTTATTCCCAAACTCCGTACCTTTTACTTCCCAGGTATATTTCACGGGATATCCCGGAACGAAGTCAGGCCGCGTAATCCTGTAAGGCGTAATTGTTAAAACATCTCCGGCATGCCATTGAGCGAGAATTCCATTAATGTTTTTTATTCTTGGCAACCAGGCGTACATTATGTCTATTGATGTAAATCCATTTGTACCTGTACTAATACCCGGATTCCGGGAAGTATAATTGGAAGAAGGAACGGAATCATAATCAGATGCCAGTATATATGTAAACTGATATTTACCTAATTTGCTTGTATCGGGACTCCAAAGTCCGTCATTGTCAGAATCAATAAATGCAACATTCAGCTGTCTGGGATTTCCGTTCGTGGAATCAAGTTCATCTGCTGCAAATACACTGAAGGGAATATTTATCATATCTGCAAATGGAGTATTCGTCAGAACAGTATCTGTCAGAAGAACATTTCCCGCTGCTGATCTGTATCTGTAAGCCTTCTGATTTTGGCCAAAGATAATTTTTATTTTTCTCAGCGGACCTCCGTTCAGTAAAGGATCCATTGAAATAGCCGGACTGAAATAACTGCCGTTTGCTTTTATTCTTGTAACAACACTTCTGAAAGTTCCAAAAGTCGGAAAGCTCATGCCGAGACTTCTGCTTTGAAACTGTCTGTTTGAAATTAACTTTGCAGTTTTTATTGCAGTTGTATCAGGACCTGTAAACCATTCTTTCCCCTGAGGTTCATAAGTCCATGCTCCCTGACGCGTATTCTGTTTTGTGTATCCGTAATATCCATTATAAAAATAAGCCGGATCACGGATGATTCCCGAATCTCTGACCAACTGATGTGGAAACAACATACCGTCAGCTTTCTTTACTGAATCCTGTGTTCCGGTAAAGTTATAAATGTTCTCAAATAAAATTGTATTGACACCGTCAATTGTTTTTGTCAATGTCCAGTTTGGATTTGCATAAGATCCTCCGAATGAAGATGTATAGTTTGCATTAACTAACTGCATCGGGTCATACACAACCGGCATTACTGCAAGATCTCTCTGATCAGTATAAAGTGTATCTCCCGGATTGTAACTGACCTGTGTTCCCGGAGATATGCTTTGAGGAATTACTTTTATAATGTTTGATTTGGTTGATTCTTTTACTTTCGGATAAGTAAAAAGTCCTCCGGACGGGTCGTAGTAATATGAAGTCACTGCAAACTTATATTCAGTTCCGTTCACAAATCTGTAGTTGTCCAAAGTATCTTTATCAATTTCCAGAGTTCTGACAATTCCATTATCACTTCCATTCTGAACTAAACCATAAAATATCCCAATGTTCGGCGGCAGATATATGCTGTCAGAAATATTTGTAATTCCGTCAATTATATCGAAAGTTTTTAAAAGAACAGTGTCCGCTTGAGAAGGATTATTTGAATAAGATCTTATCTGATAAATATTATATCCCTGAAAATTATAAGTCCCGCCTGATAAAATATTATTAAAAGAACTGCTTTGATTAGTGTCAGTCCAGGTAATAAAGATCTTCCCGTCACCCGGAGCGTATGAAGTAATTTTCGGTGAAGGTGCGGTTGGTTGAGGAGCTGAATTATTATCATAAAAGTTCTGTATGATCTTTGCAGTGTTTCTTAACTGTGTAATGCTGTTCAGATTAGAACTTCCTTTTGCAATGATCTGTGCTGCAATAATAGTAATTGTATCTCCGGGATTTATATTATAAAAAGGTCCTGTACCTGTAAGCGAGCGCCTGTCTTGCTCTCCCGGATTTAGCCAGCCTGAGCCGTTTACAGGATCACCCGAGAAAACTTCATTTGTTGTGTCGTGGGTTACGGGATTAATCCATCTTTGTCCAAGCCTCCACCAGCCTTTGAGTACTCTGAATGTTTCTCTGTTATTTGTGGGATCTGAAGGTTGCGGAGATCCGCCATTATAATAATTAAAGACTGTCATCCCTTCATCTTTATATCCTGCTTTTGAAATTATATTCCTGCTACCGAATGGCTTGAAATATTTTACTGTATCATTCAAACTTCCTGTATATTTATAACTTCCTCTTATAAATTTCAAACCGACTGCAGGCGGTGCAGATCCGTAAATACCATCATTGTTTGTTGAATTATATGTATATCCAATGTGTAAATTTGTATCACATCCGACCTTATCATCTGTAGCATTTCCAAGATCATCATCCGTCCACAATCCTACCCACATATTGTTCCATGTCTGATTGCTTCTGTTTATAATCCTGTATTCCATGAAAATCGTATTGTTAAAAGGATTAGCAGGATAATAATTATACTCACTTTTTTTGTAAACCCAGTTCGTCTGAAGTATCTGAGCTTTCAGAGAACTGTCACTTGTCGATCCGGAACCGTGAGGAAATCCATCTGTATAAACATAAAACATCGTCTGATCTCCCATCAGATATGGCTTGTCGTCCGGAGTTTTATAAGCACCCTGATTTCCGGGCCAGTAAAGATAATCATAACTGTTAATAATACTTTTATCAATTCTATATATTCTGTAAGTAGAATCAGTTTGAGGATTTCCAAAGTCATCTACATATCCCGGGAAATAATCGTAAGCGAATTCAGCAACAGCCGTAAGTGTATCATTTCCCGAGACACATCCAAGCCATATTCCTGAAGCATACCTCGCAGTCAACCCGCTGCCTTTCGGCCATTCGAATCCCGCATTTCCAGTAGTTGGGTCCCTGTTGTAACTCCCGTTTGTCCTGTACCATGCGCTTATGAAATTCGCGTCCAACTTTTTTGAATCAACAAACACGGATGAGTTTTCAGTGTTAGTCATCTTAACTTTCCTCAATGGATCTTCTTCATTTATGTTAAATGATATGAATACCAAAGACGTAAGAAACAATATTTTTAATAATATATTATTCACCATTATAATTGTTCATACAAATATAAGTGTTAATTTATACTCATATCAAAGATATTTTTTCGTGTTTTGAACCTTATTTTGCCGTAAAATTAGAGAAGCGGTGCTTGAATTTTTATTAAATTACTTTGATTTCAGTTTGTTTTTAAAGAATCCGTGAAGAATTTCTCAGGACGCAAAATGCGGTTTGTGGGAAAACTTTAGATTTGGAATTTGGGATTTCGGATTTGGAATATAATTAAAATCGGAGAGTGGAAAAGTATATCAAGGTTTGTTACATCGATGTTTATCCGTTCAATCCGCGTCCTCCGTGTTCCGATATGAAACCAAATTCCAATTTCACAATTCCCAATTTTAAATTTGTAAATTCCAAATCCTAAATCATAAACTGGCATAGCCAAAACCAAAAAAGTTTTAAATGCTCGTTTTTTTTAAC
>CAZLOL010000264.1:0-5138 GCA_964561045.1 uncultured Ignavibacteriaceae bacterium
AACTTTACAAACTATACAAACTTTACAAACTTTACAAACTTTACAAACTTTACAAACTAAATTCTATGTCTGAAAATCTTCTGGAAGTAAGAGGTTTAAAAAAATATTTTCCAATCAAGACAGGTCTGTTTTCCAAAACAGTAGGAAATGTAAAAGCAGTTGACGATGTCACTTTTAATATAAAGAAAGGTGAAACATTAGGATTGGTTGGTGAATCAGGTTGCGGAAAAACCACAGTCGGAAGGTCGATTCTGAGACTCATAGAACCAACAGCTGGAGAAGTGATTTTTGACGGAAAGAACATTACTACAATGGATCATAAGGAGCTTAAAAAATACAGAAAGCAGATGCAGATAATATTTCAGGATCCGTATTCATCATTAAATCCCAGGATCACAGTTGGCGGGATGCTTACGGAGATTTTTAAATTTCATGAGATAGCAGAAGGTGAAGCAGCTGAAAAAAAAGTTGAACAGTTACTTGAAACAGTTGGTCTCAGAAAAATCCATGCAAGAAGATATCCTCACGAATTCTCCGGAGGTCAAAGGCAAAGGATTGGTATAGCGCGCGCTTTATCTGTTGAACCGAAATTTATAGTCTGTGATGAACCGGTTTCCGCTCTTGATGTTTCAATCCAGTCCCAGATAATAAATCTCCTGCAGGATCTTCAGAAAGAATTCGGACTGACTTATTTATTCATATCTCATGACTTATCAGTTGTAGAACACATTTCAGACAGGGTTTGTGTAATGTATCTTGGACAGCTTGTAGAGGCAGCGGAAAAGTCCGATCTTTATGCGCATCCTAAACATCCATACACGCAGGCATTGCTTTCAGCAGTACCTGTTCCGGATCCCAGAAATAAATCCAGAAGGATAATTCTGACAGGTGACGTACCATCACCTGCAAAAGTTCCGAGCGGATGTTATTTCCATCCGAGATGCCCAAAAGTTTTTGCAGACTGTTCATCAATACATCCTGATCTTGCCGGAGCAGCAGGACATGTACAAAGCTGTCTGCTTTATCCGGAGAGCTATCCGAAGAATGTGAAAGCAGCTTAAATATATTTCAAATTACAAATTACGGATTGCAAACATAAATTGCATAATAATGAGATTAAATTAATTTAAGCTCGTTAAAGTTTATATAATTATCTCCGTCTTAATTTTTATAAATGCGGTTATTAATTTTTTATACAAAGAAAACACAGATCATTCTTTCAATAAATTCTAAATAGATTTATTGAATTATAAATTTTATCTTAATTAAAATTCCATATCAAATTAAAACAACAAGAGTGACTAAATGATAAAGATCAAAGCGTTTATAGTTATAATATTCTCATTTTTATTAATAAACGGATGCGGAAAGAAAGAGGAAAGCAAGTCATTAGATTTAAAAGGAGGAATCAAAGGTGGTGGTACATTCCGTATTAATGAACTTGAAAATGTACGCAGCCTTGATCCGGTAGGAATTAATGACAATGTATCTCACCATGTTGCTCATCAGATATATGATCTCTTAATTGATCTTGATTCTTCATTACAGCTTGTTCCGGAGCTTGCAAAAAGCTGGGAAATATCGGAAGATGGTTTGTTATATACTTTTCATTTAAGAAAAGGAGCTTACTTTCAGGATAATGCCTGTTTTCCAAACGGAAAGGGAAGAGAATTCACAGCTGCTGATGCAAAATATTCATTTGACAGGGTCTGTGATCCTGTAACGGGAACACTTGGTTTTGATTATTACAAAAATTATGTAGTCGGTGCATCAGAATATTTTGATGAAGTATCGGCTGCCAGAAAGGAATCGCGCACTCCAAAACTCACTGATGTTTCGGGTTATATAGCTAAAGATGATACCACGTTCCAGATCAGGTTAAAAAAACCTTTCGGACCTTTTATTTATTACATGTGCCTGGGCTTCGCATATATTGTTCCTAAGGAAGCTGTTGAAAAATACGGCAAAGATTTTTTCCAGAATCCTGTAGGTACCGGACCATTTATATTTGTCAACTGGACACCTGACCTGGAACTGAATTTAAAAAAGAATCCGAATTACTGGGCAACGGATTCAAACGGGAATCAACTACCTTATTTGGATAATGTCAAATTCAGATTTCTAAAAGAACTTTCCCAGCAGATGCTTGAGTTTCAAAATGGAAATCTGGACGAGAGTTACAGGATACCAAATGAATCTTTCAAAGCTGTGGTAAATCAGGATAAAAAACTTACACCTGAATATTCACAGTTTGTTCTGCAAAAAGTACCTTCTCTTTCTCTTCAGTTTTACGGTTTTCTTACAACGGGTAAGATCTTTAATAATGAAAAAGTAAGACAGGCTTTCAACTATGCGATAGACAGGGATAAAATTTTAAAATTTGTTTTAAACGGACAGGGTTATATGGGTGCTGTGTACGGAATAGTACCGCCTTCTATGCCTAACTACGATGTAAAAAAAATAATTGGATATAAATTTGATCTGCAGAAAGCTAAGCAGCTGATGACTGAAGCAGGTTATCCGGAAGGAAAAGGATTTCCGGATGCGGTACTGCAGATAAATTCAGGCGGTGACAGGAATATTCAACTAGCAGAATCAATTCAGAACATGCTCAAAGAAATCGGAGTAAACATGAAACTTAATATTATTCAGTTCGCACAGCATCTGGATAATATTGATGCCGGAAGAGCAGACTTTTTCAGATTAGGTTGGATAGCAGATTACCCTGATCCGGAAAATTTTCTGAACCTTTATTACGGAAAAAATGTGCCAAAAGACCCAAAGGCAATAAGTCCGATAAACAGTACTCGCTATCAGAATCCTCAGTTTGATGAATTTTTTGAAAAAGCAATAGCAACTACGGATCAAAAAGCGAGATATGATCTGTATTATCAAGCCGAACAGATAGCTACTTCGCAGGCACCTATGCTGCTGATATTTTATGAAGAGGACTACAGATTAGTTCAGCCCTATGTAAAAGGATATCCTTTAGATCCGATGCACAGATTAAACTTCAGACGTTTATGGCTTGATAAATAGAATAAAAATTTATAATTTAATCGAAATTTATAAAGTAAGACTTTACAGTTCTTTAACATTTACATATTTAATAATTTAAAAAGGAGAGTTAATTAATGGTAAGACTAAAACTTTCCAACTTATTATCATTATCGATACTGGTATTTTCGGTAATGTTACTAGTTGGTTGTTCGAGCACCAAAGATATTTCCCAAAACGACAGTGACGAAGGTTACGGAAAAGATGTTAATGGATACAAAAACTCAAAAGAAGTAGTATCCACCAGCACCTTAACAAACAAGACCTCGATCAACAAAGATAATTTGGAAGCCATCTCAAGCAGTTTGGCAGGTTTTATTTCAAGTTCTGAATTTGCAAAAACCATGGAAAAAGATGAAGTAATGTTCAAATTCATAGAATACATGAACACACCTTATCTGTGGGGTGGAACTTCAAAAAGAGGAATCGATTGTTCTGCATTTATACAAACCATGTTCTATCAGGCACTCGGAATAGAATTACCCCGAACATCACTTGAACAGTCAGGTGTTGGAGAAACTGTAGAAAAAGAGGATCTTAAATTCGGAGATCTTATCTTTTTTGATACAATGAGAAAAGGCAGAGTTACACACGTTGGTATGTATCTTGGAGACGGCAAATTCGCTCATTCAGGATCAAAGACAGGTGTTGCTGTAGCGTCACTTGATGATGAGTTTTATACCAGAACTTATCTGAAAGCAAAAAGAGTTACAGGAAATTAAAATTTAAATGTACGTTTAAATTTATAAAACCCGATATCTATATTATATAGGTATCGGGTTTTTGTTTTTAATGTCCTGTATCATTAATGTTTACTCATGTACTGATCAAATATACTGATGTTTTGAATAGTTAGTAAAGTTTAGAAAAATATTCAGAAAGTGAATTAAGGTATACATAATTTAAAAGAATTTTTTATTATTAAAATGGCTTCATACATAGTTAGAAATCTAGTTTATTCAATATTCATAATAATAGGAGTTCTGACAGTTACTTTTTGCCTGCTTTACATAATTCCGGGAGATCCGGCGCGAATGATGCTTGGACAAAGAGCAGACGTAGCATCAGTGGAAGCCGTAAGAGAAGAGCTGGGTTTGAATAAGCCTATGTATGTGCAGTATGCCAGGTTTATGGGAAATGCATTTCAGGGTGATCTCGGCAGGTCATATTCGTCAAACAGGCAGGTAGTTCAGACAATCCTTGAAAAACTTCCTGCAACAGCTTTATTGTCATTCAGTGCTCTCCTGATTTCTTCAATCCTGGGAGTTCTTATCGGAATAATTTCAGCTACAAAAAAATATACTTTAACGGATAATATCTCAATGCTGTTTGCACTTTTCGGAATATCATTCCCGACATTTGCTTTTGGTTTAATTATGGCTTTGGTCTTTGGACATTTGCTTAAATGGTTTCCCATTTCCGGATATATAAATGACGGATGGCAGTATCTGATACTTCCTATGCTAACACTTGCACTAAGACCACTGGCAATTACAGCCCGGATCACCCGTTCATCAATGCTTGATGTTATGAATCAGGATTATGTTAGGACAGCCAAAGCAAAGGGTTTAAGCTCTTATAATGTAATATTTAAACACACTTTAAGAAATGCTTTGAACCCTGTTGTAACGACTATAAGTGCATCTCTGGCTGCAACTCTCGGAGGAGTTTTTTTTATAGAATATATATTTAACTGGCCGGGGATAGGTTTGCTTGCCATAGATGCTATTTTCAAACTGGATTTTCCGATGATACAGGGAACAGTATTATTCAGCGCTATAGTCTTTGTTATTATTAATTTTTTTGTAGATATAATTTATGCGACGCTTGATCCAAAGGTGAAGCTTAGTTAATAGTTAATAGTTAATAGTTAATCGTAATCTTTAATCGTTAATCGTTAATTGTAATCGTTAATTGTAATCGTTAATTGTAATCGTTATTCGTTAGGTATGCCTTTTGTGATAAATCATCATCTCTATGTTCACAAAACACAATACATAAAACTTAAAACTTAAAACACAATACATAAAACTTAAAACTTAAAACTTAAAACTTAAAACCTAAAACTTAAAACTTAAAAC
>CAZLOL010000265.1:0-3074 GCA_964561045.1 uncultured Ignavibacteriaceae bacterium
CAGCATCAACGGCGTACGGAAATAATATGATAAGTGTTGATAATTCACCCTCAAGATTCGCAGCATTCAGCGGAGATGTAGATCAGGATGGTTATATAAATCTTACTGATGTTCTAAACGTGTATAATACAAGCTCTGAATTTGCAACCGGATATATTGCAAGCGATGTAACAGGGAATAACATAACGGATCTTACTGATCTTCTCATCACTTATAACAACTCGAGTAATTTTGTAATGTTGCAAAGACCCTGATTTAAAAATAAAACAGTCAAATGTCAGATTTCTAAAATTGAAATTTGACATTTGACATATTAAAATTGAATAACGCTATTTGCCTGCATATCAGGGTTCATACGCCTGAACAAAAGCCGTAGAATTATTATAAACTATTAGCAAGTCAAACAGATCGGAGATATTATCTCCGTTAACATCAGTGACTTTATAGCCTGTTACAAATGATGCGGCATCATTGTACGTCAGAGTAACATCAGCCAGATCGACATATTTATTCTGATTTACGTCTCCGCTGAATATACCGTATCTTATCGGAATGGAATCAACCTGCGTCATATTGCTGTAATATGCTTGCCCAGCTGAAGTATTAAATCTGTAATCAGCCTGAGATGTAAGCGGATCAAAGCTGAATGCATCAGAACTCCAGGTAGTGATTGAATTTCTGTGAACAAGCTGAATGTAATAATCAGTAGCATCTGATACATTTGCAAAACTCAACAGTGATGTACCGTTTAAAGGAATGTAAAGCTTTGCTGAATCCTGCAATGCGAAAGGAGAAGTATTTTTTCTCATATAATATCTTACGGTATCTCTTACAGACTGATTTGTAACATCATTATAAAAGCCTTCTATAAGGACATTGGTCAGAAGCAAATGCTGCTTCACACTTGCATTATTGAACTGCAATCCCCATGCATACAATCTTCCTGTATCTCCCGGAGTATCATCAGCGATGATAAGCCGCCATGCACCTTTTGTATTATCTCCGGAGAATAATGCATTCAAACTGTTTTCGGGTTTGAGTCTCGGGCTGTAGGAAACATATCTCGAAACGTTAGCAACAGAACTGTCAGCCTGATCATCAAAGACAGTTGTCATGCTGATATCAGTACCGGCTGAAGGCAGATCTGTACATACATCAAGCATATCACCGTTCGGAGCAATCAGATAAATATCAAGATCATCTTTACTGAAATGATTCAGTGAAATGAAAAGGTTAATATCTGTTATGGACTCATCGAGAATAACTATCAGAGTATCTTCTGACATAAGACCGCTGGTGCCTGCCTGCGGGATTCTGTTGTTTGATGATTTGAGATAAAAGCCGCTTTGAAAATCCAGATCTTCGGCTCTTCCCGGAGGCGATACAGGTTTTCCGGATGTAGTAGCAGGAGAACTGAATACAGCATTGTTTCTGAAATAAAGTCTCGGAGTTGAATTTATTGAGGATTCGCTTGAGCCGTCGAGATTATAAACGGCAACGCCGGAAGTTCCTCCCATAATAGTAAAGTTAGAATTGTTCAATGATTTATACATGGTCGAATTGATCTGTGCCTCCGATCTTTCATAGGAAAAGATCCTTACTTCATCCATATAGCCGTTAAAATCTATGAACGCAATATTACCGCCAATATATAAAGAATCTGTATTTGCAATTATCGGTCCGAGTGCATTAGTACCCGAATCGGTTTTGATTCCGTTTGTATATAAGTTATAATGTCCGTTTGCAGCGTTGTAAGTGAAGGCAACATGAGTCCATGTGCCAAGAGGAACAGGAGAATTCGCCGTGAACACTGAAGTGCCGTTAATGTTGGCAGTAATCTTCGTACTTACAACTGCCAGTCTGTAAGAACTAGCACCCGGATCGGGTCCTTTATTAATCAATATACAGTTACTGTATGCTCTTATATATATCCATGCCTCAAGTGTAATAGCTGATACCGGAGAAATATCAGCGTTGTTTGCAGCGGAAAGGTAATCATTATTACCGTCAAAAGCTGCAGCCTGGTTTAATGAAATTGTAGAAGAAGGAAGATCACTAAGATTATAAGCTGTTATACCTCTGTTAAATCCGTTGTTTCCATTCGGTGACTTATCCGACAGTGAAAATGGAGAATTTGAATTTGTAAAGCTCTGAAAAGTGATTGACATCATTAGTGAAGCATAAGCTCCGCCTCCTGAGCCAAGTGTTGTTCTGTAATTATCATTTACTTCTGCTGCTGATAAATTCCTGTTCCATATTCTGACTTCATCAAGATATCCTTTAAACGGAGTTGAGTTTGATCCGTTTCCAATGAACAGGGAGTCGGCATTACTTGTGGGTACAGAACCGCCGACAAAACTGGATGTATCCGGTACACCGTTAATGTACATAAAGTAATTATTTGAAGCCGAACTGTAAACTGCCGAAATATGTGTCCATTTATTCTTTGGAACTACAGTCTTGGATGCTAGTCTTCTGACGCTGTTTGTATATACTTCAGCCTTTCCTGTATTGCTAAGCCTTAATCCGTAATACATGGAAGATCCTTTTGAAATAATGGTCTGAACTGATCCGGTGTTATCAAACGGATAAATCCAGGCTTCAAGAGAAAAGCTTCCGGTAATATTTATTGTTGTTGAATTACTGACAGCAACATAACTTGAATCTGTTCCGGAGAAATTTCCGGCGCGGTTCCAATCCATTTGGGAAAATGATTGATTAATAATGCTGAATGAAAAAAGGAAAAATAACAAAGAGGTCAGAGTGAAACGGTAGTTTTTTAATTCCATTAAAAGTCCTTTCTTTTTGATTTTCAGGATTTTTGTTAATTACATATAAGATTTAATTTTTAAACCTGATAAAATAGTATTATTGGGAAAAAAGGTCAATAGAATCAAATTCACAATATCTGCAGATATGTAAAGATTTTATTTTGTCTGATACGCAACTCACAATTTGAAATTTAAAATTTACAATTTGAAATTACATGTGGTGCATATACTTTTCGACAAGCTTCATGATTTCTTTATCCTTTCCGTAAAGCTTCTCGCTCAGACCTTTGTCTTTATATGATC
>CAZLOL010000265.1:3174-5132 GCA_964561045.1 uncultured Ignavibacteriaceae bacterium
ATTTCTTTATCCTTTCCGTAAAGCTTCTCGCTCAGACCTTTGTCTTTATATGATCTTAAGTGATTTAAGAATCTGTCAATCGTTCCTTTTGGAAATACATTATTCTTCTCGAAGAAGCTTCTGTCTTCTTCGAGAGCATCGGCGGACTGGCTGCAGGAAGTTGGCAACTGTTCGAGTTTGTAGGTTCGTTTTTTATTCTCATCTTTAAATATATTTACATCGACAAACAATTCTTTTGCTCTTTCCAGAGCATTATCCATTTCAAGTCCGTACTGAGCTGCCATAATTATGCCTGCCATCAGATGATAAAGATCGGCAGATCCATCCGGAGTGCGGAGTTCAATTGTCTGCTTACCGGGAATGTAAGGCACATCATATCTTTCAAATGGATTTGCGTCCCTTACCATATTTGTTTTTGCAATCCAGCCGAGAGGGACTCTTACAAGCGCAGAGCGGTTAGTGTCTCCCCAGCAGATGTTAGTCGGCGCTTCCTGATGAGGTACAAGACGCAGGTATGAAAGAGGAACTGTGTTGCCGAATGCAGTAAGAGCTCTTGCTTTTTCGAGAAGACCAACGATCATCTTCCGGGCTGTATCGCTTATAGCATAATCATCTGTCATAATATTGACACCGTTCTTTTCAAGCTGCATGTGAATATGAAGACCGCTTCCCGCCTTGCCGACTGTTATCTTCGGAGCAAAGCTTATGTTTACGCCATGCTTCTGTCCCAGCATGCGTAGTATCCATTTTGCTATGAGAAGCTGGTCAACTGCATCTTCGGCTTCTACCGGCTGAAACTCTATTTCATGCTGTTCAAAATATTCATCTCCCTTAGTGAAATTCCCCACTTCAGAATGACCGTACTTGATCTTACAACCCGCCTGAGCCATCAGGTTCATTGCTTCTTTCCGCAAACCTTCCCATTTCGCAAACGGCTGCGAATTATGATAGCCTTTCTGGTCCTGCGCAGGATACATTTCATCTTTCTTACCGACAATATAGAATTCCAGTTCTCCCATTGCTTTAAAAGTAAGACCTGTTACTCTTTTAAATTCAGTATGGGCTTTCTTTAAAATATACTCCGGAGCGCTTTCTAATGGATTTCCCTCTCCCGTATAATAAGAGCAGAGTATGTCAATTGCAGGAACTTCCGAAAACGGATTCACGAAAGCCGAGCTGAAACGGGGTATGACATATAGATCACTCGAAGCTGCCTCGACATAGGAAAACAAACTCGAGCCGTCCACTCTTTCACCCGTTGCAAGAATGGATTCAAGATAATCACGGCTTGTAATTACAAAGTTAAGTGTCTTTAGTTTGCCGTCCTCGCCTGCATACCGGAAATTTACCATTTCAATTCCGTTCTCTTCTATGAATCTGATAATATCATGCCTCGTGAATTCATCCGCCGGCTTCTTGAGATATTTAACTAACTTGTTCGGATTAAGTGTTACTTCGTATTCTCTCATAAAGTTTTTAAAAAATTTATCTGACTATTTTTTTAATTTGGATTTAAATCCCTGAATCTGTCTCCTGTGCCTTGAAACATGAACAATAGCATGCTCCATCAGCTGTTCGTAATCGTAATACTGTCCCCAGAATGTGACAAGTTTTTGACCTGGACTGAATTGCGACATTTCACCGTCGGAAATATCATCAAAAAATTTCTCCGTATTAACATATAGCTCATCGAGAGCAGATTTATATTCTTTTACACTGCTATAGTAAATCCTGACAGGCCATGGGCTTGATTTATTTCCCCTGTGAATGTCTATCATTGTCAGGTAATAAGTCCCGCACATGATTACATGCGTCAATACGGATTGAACAGATATGCAATCTTTGTTTGCAGTTTTTTTATCAGCGATGAACACAAGCTCTTTATCATCCAAACCAGAAATGTTTTCCTTCAGATCCTCTATAGCGTTTTTATATTCTGACAGGAGAGCCGATATTAC
>CAZLOL010000266.1:0-5131 GCA_964561045.1 uncultured Ignavibacteriaceae bacterium
TGTTTGCAACATACCAGAGAGGTGTAGTGGAAATCTGGGTGTTGGCAGGATATTCAAAATTCTCTATAAAAATCTGAGAATTACTTTGTGATGAGAACAGTAAAGCAAACGCAAGTAAAATGAATTTTTTCATTTTTTAATTTTATATTTTGATTAATAATTAATGTGGTTTATACTTTGGGGGTTTATTAAAATTTTAAGGTTCCGGAGAATAGAACAAACGTGATGTTCTGAAATTTTTATAGCATACAAAATTCATTAAATAATATAATTTTGTCAAACTAATTTTAGTCTTAGTTTTCACAACTTTTTGAGTTAATTTAGCACTATAAAGTGGCGTCATGGCTTTTAATCAGCGTATTTTAAGTATTCGCTTTTCACAATAAAATCAATTATAGAACTTGCATTCATTAGATAAAAACTCACTGGTTTGTTTGCTTAAAACTTTTTCACAAGAAGAAAACAAACGATTCGAACAATTCCTTAAGTCTCCTTATCACAACAGTATTGCCAATGCCGGGAAGCTGTTCCGTGAGTTAAGAAAATTTGCTCCGGAATATTCCGGCGATAAATTCAACAGGGAGTACTTATGGCGCAAAACATTTCCTGATAAGAGATTCAACTATGGCGTTTTGAAAAACCTTTTGCATGAACTGACAAAGCTAAGTCAGAAATTTTTGATTTTTGAATCACTGAACAGCACTGAACACTTACAGGATTTCTTTCTGATAGAGCAGCTCATTACACGTGATGCAGGGATCTTATCAAGACAAAGACAGAAAAAATTCTGGAAGGACTTTTCCGAAGTGAAAACGAAAGATAACTCTGTTAAGCTGGATGGATTGTATCAGCTGGCTTCAGAAGTATTCTGGCATAAGACTTCTATTGATAAAATGAGAAGCTTAAAAATCCCCAACGCAGAAGAGTATTTCAAAGGCACATCATATTCAACGATTGGATATTTTATTTCACTCTGCAAAATGTATAACAACGTATTTGCGGATAGTCAAGACGTTAGTATTAAATTTGACAGGCAGGTACCTGTAATAATTGCAAATGGTCTGAATTCAGGGATTATAGAAAAAGTGCTTGAAGAAGTAAAAAAATATTCACGGAGAGATTACAAAGTTCTTGATACTTATGCGGCAATGAATAAAGCACAGATATATGCCGGAAATGTTCAATTGTACCATGATTTTAAAAATAAGCTCATAAAAAATTCAAAACTTTTTTCAAAAAATGATTTAAGGGATTTATATAATTGCCTCGGAACTATTTTATCTGCTTTAGATTCATCCGAAAACATTGTCAGCATAGAAATGGTAAGTCATTTTGACCTGATGTCGGAACACGGTATTTTAACGGATAATAACGGAAGACTTAGTTCAATATACTATTATTATTATCTGATCGTTGCTTTCAGAATTCTGAACTTTGACAAGATCGAAGCCTTTGCAAAAAAATATCTCTTCATAACAACCGGTGAAAGTCCTGATAATCTTGAAAATTTTACGGCAGCTGTGATTTCGTTTGGCAGAAAAGATTATGATGAAGCTTTAAGAAGAATTTCACTAATGAATAAGCTTTCAGTTTTCATTAATTGTTTTATCCGTGAATTCAGAGCATGCTGTTATTATGAATTAAATGAGGAAAGAATTTTTGAAAATGAACATAAATCATTATACCATTTGTTAAAAAACTATCGGGTTTTTTATCCGAGAATGAAAGATGAACTGGAATTTCATTTCCGTGTAATAAGGAAACTATTTTCATTAAGAGAGAATTTTGAGAAACAGGCATTCAAAGAACTTTCGGTAAGTATTCCTAAAAGCAGAGTTTGGATTTTACAAAAACTCAATGAAATTGAGATAAAGAAATTAAGAAAGTCAAATAATAAATTCGCGAAAGAGGAGTTGTTAAATTTCAGCTGACATGATTTCATAGATAAAGGTATCGAGTACTGCATCAATTTTAAATTATCAATTATCAATTGATTCGAAGAGCCCGCATGTGAATAATTGCCCTTAGTCTGTATTTGATTTAAAGAATGATAAATAAAAAAAGTTTTTTAAAACTGTTTTAATACTTTTTTTAAAATGGCATTATTGCAATTCTGTTCGAAATATTTGAATTAATTAAGGAATAATCTTCAGAGAATTAAAGCAGCTCCTTCATTTTCTCAAGAATCCATTTTCGGATAAAAAATGAATCAACAGATTCAGCTTTTTTTAGATCTGCATAGTCAAGTTTCTTATTGCGTGATCCTGCATTTGCTATTTTAGTCATAAACTTAACGGAATTTTTTAACATATCTATCACCTATCCGGGTAAATTATTATTCTCGGAAATATAATGCCTGCATGCATCGCCATTAGATTCTAAAAAATCGTTTGGAAATAAAAAATCGTTCGCTTATACAAATCAAATTATTTCAAGTGACATAATCAATTCTGTGGCTTCGTGTTATTCAATAATCATCTAATTTTACTGGCTGAAAACATATGGTTCAATCTTAATTAAAAACTTAATTCCGATTTTTCGACTTTGGAGAAGAAGAGATTAAGCAGGTGTATAAGTTTTTTTATAACATATTTTTGGAATTAGCAAATACGAGAAGCTCATTGCGACAAGATTTATTTAAATATGATTGCAACAGATATATATGTTTTATTAAGCTACATTAACTTTAACCTCAAGTATCTCACTTTCAGGTTTTGGGATTTTGTATCCGCTTAACAATAGTCCTTCGATGTGAAATTCTATTCCTTCTTTTATCAGCTTAATTACTTCCCTCTTTGTGGAGCCTAAAGCTACACATCCCGGCAAATCAGGAACATAAGCACCATATCCATTTTTACTCTTTTCAATTAAGACATTATATTTTAAGTGTTTCATTTTATTATTATTTACGATGGCTTCCTTTTTGTCTGTCCAAATACCATCCATCTTCTGTGATAATCTTTTCAATCTCATTGTACTTCATTCATTCATTGCTTAATCACTTACAAAAACTATACAATATTTTTTAAACTAACAATTTATTTTATTTAGCCATGTCCATAATGAGTTTATTAGCGTTAATTAAATCCATTCCAAATTCAGTTTTCGAAGAGTTACCCGCCTAGCTTTAAATATTAATAATTCTATAAATTTTATATGGGTAAGCAAACCGTGATAATTTTTTTACAAATCATTGAACCACTGTCAAAGCACTCTTTACAAGATTTGCCATGCTTGTTATCTGATCACCTAAGCCGGGTACATACATGAAATTACTTCCCACCAGCATTGTAATTCCCGAATCCGGATTGTAAGCGGCAATATCAAGATAGCTCAGATGCGCGCCATTGTGTCCGTAGCCAAGACCGGGTATGTAAGCAATTCCCAGACCGTAAGCATCGCCATTCGTCCCTGTGGGAATAACCTGTTTCATCAGCTCTACATTTGCCGCATTGACTCCTGCGTTTCCTGTCAGCAGCAATTTGATCCATTTCGTAACATCCGAAGGAGATGAAATTAAATTTCCCTCCGCTACATTAGCAGACATGTTATCCTGATCAGTTACCGTCATACTTCCCTCTTCATAAAGATAAGATGCAATTCCCGGAGCAGGGATCTGAAGATCACTTCCGTTCCAGACAGAGAAAGTATTATTAAGTCCAAGCGGAATGAAAAAATTCTGAATCAAAAATTCGGAATATGTCGTACCAGAAGCTCTTTCTATGATTTTACCAAGAATACTGTATCCTGTATTTGAATAATGATAATCAGTTGGAGTCGGAGCAAAATTATATAAATCATTTTCCGAAACCACACCTGCCAGTTCATCAAATGTAAATGTATGCCCGTTGTTCCCCGGCAAATTTCTGACATAGTCTGCATAAAATTGTCCTGCATACGGCTGCGGAATTCCGGCGGGAATAATTTGATTTTTAAGATCAAAGACACCTGCCCTGTGCTGTAAAAGCAGTTCAATTGTAATCTGGTTTTTATACGGAAGATTCCAGTTTGAATCATTCGGGACATAGGTAACTGAAGTGCCGGGTATGTTCATTGTTATATTATCATAGATATTTATTTTTCCCTGCTGATGAAGAAGCATAATGGCAGCGGCTGTGAATGTTTTTGTTACACTCGCAATTCTGTAATGATAATCAGATGCAAATGCTGAACTTACATTGCCTGATACAAAATAATCATCCGCTCCTGTAATAATTTTTAGAAAAAATCCGCCTTCAGTAATATTATGCTGTACTTTATAATAATTTGCAAGGCTGTCTGTCATATTCTGAAGAACTGCATTTCTGTTATCTGTTTTATTATTATCAACAGTTGAATCTGAACAGGATATGAAAAATATACTTATAAATAAAAACAGTATGATTCTGATTTTCATAATTTTGTTTAATTAATTTCGGGTAATATGTGAAAAGAATACTTAAAATAACTCAGATCCATTCAGGATTTTTTACTGTCAGTTCACTTTCAGCATCGCCTGTATTCAGAGTTGATTCCGGTTCAAACAGCATGATATGAACTTCCTCTTCGGCCCTCGGACGATGCTCTATATTTTTTGGTATGACAATCATCTCGCCTTCCTTTATCTCCAGTGTCTTGTCTCTGAGATCCATAAAAAAACTGCCTTTGATAACGTAAAACATTTCATCCTCATGCTTATGCGAATGCCAGACAAAATCACCTTTGAATTTTCCGAGTTTTACATGCTGCCCGTTAAGTCCGGCTATTATCTTCGGATTAAAGTAATCGGAAAATTTCTCCAGTTTATTTTTAATGTTAATTACTTCCATATATTAATTGGTTATTTCATTAAATATTTTTTCCCTGAAATCAAAAAATATACTCGACTTTTTTCTTAACTATCAGATTATGAGGATGAATTCAAATATTCCCCCGGGTGAAAGATATCTGACAGTATCGGTCATGTGTGTATAACCATCTTTCTCTTCAAACCTGTGTTCATGAACCCACATCTTGTATGGTTCTTTTATCTGTATATCTTCAAATAAAAAAGGCGGTTCCCATTTAGTGATCTCCGTTCTCCATTTAAAAGGTATTCCATTTAGTTTTATTTTATAATCAATAATGGTTCCCTTTTTCATTTCAATCGGAA
>CAZLOL010000267.1:0-5122 GCA_964561045.1 uncultured Ignavibacteriaceae bacterium
TTGCATTATGGCGGGAGGTTCGGGCTTGACAGTTATGTCTGGCAGATGCCCGGCTGTACGGGCTTTATAATAGAATACAAAGATGTTACGGTTTTTTACGGAGGAGATACTGCATACGATGATAAAGCATTTAAAAGGATTGGTGAAAAGTTTGACATAGATCTTGCTTTGATTCCCATAGGTCCGTGCCGGGACTGTGAGGAAATATCAAACTTCAGTCATGTAACCTCCTACGGTGCCCTGCTTATGTTTGATGATCTGAAAGCAGACAATATGATACCTGTGCATTACGGCGCTCTGACATACCGGAGAGATCCTGACTTCCCTCTTCTTATACTGAAAGATCTGATAGAAAAAAATGATCATACAAGCTCAATGGCGGGAAAAGATCTGAAATACAGCGAAAGGATAAAAATACTGGATGAAGGTCAACAGCATGTGTTTGAATATATTGATAAGTAAAAGACTTCTTTCTATTTGATCAGAAGCATCTTTTTTGTTTCAATGTATTCGTTTACTTTTAAAGTGTAAAAATATATCCCGTTTGTCAATCCGGATGCATCAAAATCAAACTTATAAATTCCCGGCATCAATCTTTCATTTACTAATGTCTTTACTTCTTTACCCTGTATATCATAAACCTTCAAAGAGACAAATCCTGATTCCGAAATTCCAAATTCCAGATTTGTGACAGGATTGAAAGGATTCGGATAATTCTGATATAAAATAAAATCTTCCGGAATATTTTCTGAAACATTTTGTATTCCTGTTGAAGATCTGTTTCCTATGAACATATCATCAATGTTGCACCATAATGCATCCTGAACAGGAAGATAATATCTGAATGCTATAAAAATCCTCTGACCTGAATAAGCAGAAAGATCAAATTTATTTTCCTTCCATGTGTTTATGTTTGTATCCAGATTACTCTTTATAGTTTTAAAATGTATTCCGGCTCCTGAAACAGACTGAGAGGTACAAATCCATATCTGAACTGAATCAACATAAAAGGATATCCCCGGAATATTTCCAAGCAATGACCAGAAGATAAGACTGTCGCCGGACTGTATTCTTAAACTGTCTGTCCATACCCAGTCATCAGATTCATAAGTACCGCCCTTTCCTGCGATCCACGAAATGTGAAGGGATTTTTTTCCGCTGTGAGACCGGGGTCTGTTAACTACAGTGTCTCCTCCTAATATCTGATTGGTATCTCTCACTGCCCAGCTTTTTCCTCTCCCGAAAAAATTACTGTCTGCATCTAACTTCTTCCATCCTGAAGGAAGACTGTCTGTATTTGAGAAATCAATGTTCTCAAAATCCGACTGAAATAAGACCCTCTGTGCGAATGAATATTCCGGAACTGCAATTGTAATTATTATTACAATTATAAATAGTGTTATTTTATACAATTCTGATTTATATTATTCGTTATTTGTTATTCGTTATTCGTTATCCGCAATTTGTAACTTGTAATCGTAACTCGTAACTCGTAATTAGTAATTTATAATTTGTAATTTGTAATTTATAATTTATAATTTATAATTTATAATTTGTAATTTGTAATTTGTAATTTGTAACTCGTAATTTGTAATTTGTAATTTGTAATTTGTAATTATTTGAGCAGAGTCATCTTCTTCGTGTCTTCAAAATTATTAGTCTTAAGCTTGTAAAAATAAATTCCGCTTGAAAGATTTGACCTGCCGGAAATATCGAATACTACCGAGTATTCACCGGCACTCTTATAAGAATCAACCAGATTTTGTATTACTCTTCCGGAAGTATCATAAACTTTCAATGAAACATAAGAATCCTTTTTTAAAATATAACTGATCTTAGTAGAAGGATTGAAAGGATTTGGAAAATTCTGGCATAACGAATATTCTGAACTGGTTTGACTGTTCGGCTGCGAAGTTTGCGGAATTATTAATGGCAGCGTATTGAACTGCGCAAGGAGTACATTCAGCAGCTCCTGATCCGATGCGGCGAAAAGCTGTTTCAGCACAGATGCATAGACCTGCCTGTAATCATACTGATGTACCAGATTATTATTTACAAGATTTATTAAATCAGGATTGTTTCCATAAACACCTTCATTTACAAGATCACCGAAAATAATCATCGGAGCTGCAGTACCGTGGTCTGTTCCTGCACTGCCGTTCTCATTCACCCTTCTCCCGAACTCAGACATAGTCATTCCCACTACCCGGTTATTTATATTATTCAGCTGCAGGTCCTGCATAAATGCTGATACAGCAGAGTTCAACTGATTCAATAAATTCTGATGTGAAGTGAGTTCATTCGAATGTGTATCAAAACCTCCAAGCGAAACAACATACAATCTTGTATTAAGTCCGCCGTCTATCAGCTTTGATACAATTTTTAGCTGATCTGCAAGCCTGTTGTTTGCAGGATAAGCAGCCAGATTCTGACCGTTGTCCGCTGCTTCCTTAACCCTGATTGCATATTGAAGGGAATCCGCCGAAACTTTTCTGGTGAAATTAAGTTCGTCCCCTGCCAGTGTCTTTACTCTTTCATAACCGCTGTATGTTCCGCCCTGAACAAGCTGATAAAACTGATTAGGATCCTGAAAAGTCAGCGACATATTACCAACCTGTGATATAAGTGACAGGTCTGCATTTGTGCCGATTTGTATGGACATCGGATCAGGAGGATTCTGATTCGGAAAGTTTGGATATTCTTCATGAAGATATCTGCCGAGCCAGCCCGTAGTAAGTACCTGGCTTGAATCAGAAGCAGTGTGCCAGATATCTGTTGCCCTGAAGTGCGAAAAATTCGGATTTGGATAGCCGACATTCTGTATTATTGCAAGCTTTCCGTCTAATAATAAATTTTTTAATTCAGTCAAAGAAGGATGCAAGCCCATTGTAGAATTGGGAATGCTTAAAACGCTTGAAGACTGAATTCCAATAGTGGGTCTTTTAATATAATACTGTGGATCCTGATAGGGTATAACAGTATTAAGCCCGTCATTGCCGCCAAGAAGCTGTATCACTACCAGTACTTTATTAGTGTCGGTAAAGGGATTCAAAAGTTTTGCCGCTACGGAATTGAATCCGAAAGCTTTCATAGGAATAGAATTGAATGTCAGCGCTGCTCCGGCGCTTCCTGCAGCTATTGTTTTGATAAAGTCTCTTCTTTTCATTTTAAGAATTCCTTTATATCTGTTTATAAAGTTTGAATGGATTTTAAATTAAGTTAACTGATACTCAGCGAGATACATTAATGCTTTTAAAAATTTCCTGATCCTTCCCGGAGCTTCAGGATCATTTATACTCCAGTCATAAACTTCTGATCCGTCCAGCAATGTCAATAGCAGTTGTTCCCGCTGCTTAGGCGTCAGTGAAAGTCTTACAAGATGTTCACACATTTCATTAACAAGTTTTACCGCATCCATCGGGTCAGACATTGTCATTGCATACTCAATGGGATCAGCTGCAAATCCGGTTGGTGTAAGATCTTTTTTTATTCCGGTGATAATGCTTTCGCAAAATGCATTTCTCGTAGGAAGCGCTAACGTATTTATCCAGTCTCTGTAACCCAGCCAGCCCTGAACATTCGGCGGTTCCATTAATAACTGTCCCGCACTGCTTGCCTGAGATGAAACATAATTCAAGTGAGTATTCAGATTTGAATAATCAAAAGGAATGTTCAACTGTCTGACCGCTCCTATCATTATATCCACCGGAGATTTAATTACAGAACTGATTATGTTTTCAGAGAAAAAAAGCTGACTCTTGAAAAGAGTCTTTATTACAGGAAGTAATTCGTAATTATTATCCCTGAGCATATCCGCAAGTTCATTTATCACAGGCAAATCTGCGCTCATATCTTCTCTCTGGTTTATGAAATTTTTATAGAACTTCTTCATAAATGTAACAGCGGTTTGCTGCTGACTGAATATAATATTTACTACATCTTCATCATTGAAATTTCCGGTCTGACCGAGATAGGTCTTGATTCCGTTATCATGCCGGGAAGCAATGAACGTGGAAGTGAGTCCTGTAATCGTCCACCCTGTCAATGCTCTTGCTCCTTCTCTTATGTCATTTTCAGTATAATTTCCGATCCCGATCGTAAATAATTCAAGAAGCTCTCTTGAATAATTTTCATTCGGACTGGCTGCAGTGTTCAGTCTTCCGTCCAGATAATACAACATTGCCGGATCTCGTGTAACAAGCTTTGTCAGATTTTTGAAATTTCCGTATACGTTGTTTCTGAATAATGTATTCTGAATATACATATGCTGCGGAATTCTTACCGTTACGCCTTCTGATGTGAAATGATTGTGCCAGAATAAAACCATCTTTTCCCTGAAAGAAACAGGCTGCTCATACATAAGTTTCAGCCACCAGTATCTCAGCATGTTCATTCTCAGATTATTTAAATTGCTTCCGTAATTTGGAGTCTCAGTAACCCAGACTCCGGGAGGATCGGGAAGAGGCTGACTCTGAAGTAACATATCAACAGCCTCACCGGGCGTAAGAGTAAGAACATAGTTAATATCAGATACTTTTGCGCCGAACATTGTCCTGCTTAACAGATGAGTTACTAATTTTTTATTCCACGGACGTGAATTACCCGGTGTGAAAGGAGTTAATAAGCCAGTATCAACTTTCATTACCTTAGATGTTTAAAGTTAATAATAATTTTAACTTTTCAGTAAAGACATTTTACAATATTGAATAGTTTAACTTAATTCATTTAATTTTAAAAATCAATAATTGTTTTCCAACGTCCGGTAATCCACATCCGTCCAAAACGATTTATTTTGGTTGATATAAATGTAAAGAGTTCCATACACATTGAACAACCCCACCCCCCGGCACCCAATACCATTAAGTTAAGCATCTAAGCTGTGAAAAACTTCCGAAGTCTATTCTACTGCGCTTCAATAATTTATGATTTGATTGAGACTTCGGAAGTTTCTTTTCTTAACTTAATGGCATTGGGGTTAGGGGGTGGTCGCTTGAAGATTATTAAGAAGTTAATAAAGAGTGGAGGGAAAGAGATGACCCCACCCCCAACCCCCTCCCCTTGAAGAGACTGTCTCAAAACTCCCTCTCATTTCCAAACCCACTGGCAATTTGATATTTCGCTT
>CAZLOL010000268.1:0-5116 GCA_964561045.1 uncultured Ignavibacteriaceae bacterium
TTACTCTGCGAAACTCTGCGGTTAAAAAAAACGAGCATTTAAAACTTTTTTGGTCTGGCTATACCAGTTTAGGTATTAGATATATAGTATTAGATATATAGTATTAGGTATATAGTATTAGGTATATAGTATTAGGTATTAGGTATATAGTAAGATTCTGAATATAAAAAATTTAAATAAAAACATCATTAAATTGAAAAAAAACAAAATTATAAGATCAACAACTGTAATCGGGCTTATCAGGAATGGTGAAGCTGTTATAGGAAGTGACGGGCAGGTAACAATGGGGAATACAGTAATGAAGCACACTACAAAGAAAGTAAGAAAAATATTCAACGATAAAGTGCTTGTAGGATTTGCAGGCGCTACTTCTGATGCTTTTACTTTGTTTGAAAAGTTTGAAAGTAAACTGGAAGAGTATAAAGGTAATTTATCCAGAGCAGCGGTTGAACTGGCAAAGGAATGGAGAACTGATAAGTATCTGAGACGCCTCGAAGCGCTTCTTGCAGTGGTTGACAAGGAAAAAGCGCTTGTGATTTCCGGTACCGGAGATGTCATTGAGCCTGATGACGGAATAGTAGCTATAGGATCCGGAGGTCCTTATGCGCTTGTATCAGCAAGAATGCTGCTGAAGTATTCGAAACTGAATGCCAGACAGATAGTGGAAGAGTCTCTGAATCAGGCTGCTGATATATGCATCTATACAAATCATAATGTTTCAATTGAAGAATTAAAAAAGTAATTTAACATAAACTAAAAAATAAATTTGATAAAAGAAGACAAAGCTGTAAAAAATTTGAACGGTAAAGTAAAAATAAAAAAAAGTTCTCCAAAAAATTCATCGATGGAAATAAAGCAATTAACGCCATCTCAGATAGTAGAAGAGCTCGACAAATATATTATAGGTCAGAAGAATGCAAAGAAGTCCGTGGCGATTGCTCTGAGAAACCGCTGGAGAAGGCAGCAGGTAAGCGATGATATGAAGGATGAGATTATGCCGAACAATATTATCATGATAGGACCAACTGGCGTGGGGAAGACGGAAATCGCCAGAAGAATTTCCAAGCTTGCAAACGCACCTTTTATAAAGGTTGAAGCATCAAAATTCACGGAAGTAGGATATGTCGGAAGAGATGTTGAATCAATGATACGGGAACTATCGGATCTATCGGTCAATATCGTTAAAACAGAAATGATGAAAGAAGTTCAGCAGAAAGCTGAAGAAAACACGGAAGAAAGGATACTTGATATTCTGATCCCACCGGTCAAGAAGTTAACTAACGGTTCACCGGAAAAGCAGGAAGAGAACTCAGCTGAAAAATCTCAGGAAGAGCTTAATTCAAATACAAGAGAAAAGCTCAGAACTCAGCTTAAAGAAGGCAATCTGGATAAAAGAATGATAGAGCTTGATCTCTCCTCCGAAAATTATCCGATGCTGCAGGTTCTTGGACCGATAGGCCTGGAAGAAATGGGAATTAATATCAATGATCTTTTTGGAAACATGATGCCAAAGAAATCGAAGAAGAGGAAGCTATCTATTGCCGAAGCAAGGAAAGTACTTGTTCAGGACGAAGCGAATAAGCTTATAGATATGGATGCAGTGATAAAGGAAGCGATTGAAAAAGTTCAGAACTCCGGGATAGTATTTATTGATGAGATAGATAAAGTAGCAGGTGGTCAGTCTAAAGCAGCATCCGGTCCGGACGTATCAAGAGAAGGAGTACAAAGAGATCTGCTTCCAATCGTGGAAGGTTCTACAGTAATTACAAAATACGGTCCTGTAAAGACTGATCATATTCTATTCATTGCTTCAGGAGCATTTCATATTTCAAAACCAAGCGATCTGATACCGGAGCTTCAGGGAAGATTTCCAATTCGTGTGGAGCTTAACAGTCTTGGAGAAGAAGAGTTTTATAAGATCCTCACTCAGCCAGAAAATGCTCTTATTAAACAATATAAAGCTTTGCTCATGTCAGAGAATATTGAGCTTATCTTCTCTGACGATTCCATAAAGGAAATAGCTAAGATCGCAGCTGAAGTAAATGAGCAGGTGGAAAATATCGGGGCAAGACGCCTTCATACGATCATGACCACAGTGCTTGAAGAAATATTGTTCGATGTACCTGATAAGAATAAAAAGAATAAGATCGAGATAGATAAGGAATTTGTCAACAAAAAACTTAATTCAATCGTAAAGAACAGGGATCTCAGCAGATATATTCTTTAAATATCATTTAAATGAAAAAAATAATCTTAATTCTTTTTATTTTTTTATTTTCGGGAAGCTCTTATTCGCAGATAAAACAAAGATCTTTAAGCACAAATGTTTATACGGGGATTGGATATAAGTTCGTTTATCTGACTGACCCGGATGCGAGCGATGCTTATCCTTTCTTCCAGTTATCAAACGGAGATTTCTTAAAAGAGATTGACGGGTTTCTCGGAGTTATATTAAATGAATCTTACTGCGTAGAATTTGCGCCTTCTTACCTGTTCACAAATAAAAACGGGAATGAAGGATTTTATTTCGGAGAAGGCTCTTCGAGATATTATTATGTACCGTCACAGACAAGGCTTTCGGCAGTTCCTCTTAATCTTAGATTTAAATATTACCCTTTTGCAAAAAATTATTCATCCACTTTAAGCAAAATGTATTTCGGAATCGGCGCAGGCATGATGTATGTAAGCGAGGAGATCACCAGTAAAGTATATACCGACGATACTGAGTTTAACTATCTTTATGCAAGGACAGCTGATAATGATTTCTGGACAGGCGATTACGAATTCCTTTTGGGAGTTGGTAGCTTTTCAAAGATTGGCTTTGGATTTGAACTTAGCTACAGGCTCGTGCCATTGAACAATACTTCAGACAACAAACCGTTAATATCATACATAGCATCAAATTTTAACAGCATTAATTTTGCTGCCAATATTATCTTCAGCTTCTGAAGATCAATTCTTCAGAAGCTCTCTTGCAATCACCAGTTTCTGAATTTCACTGGTACCTTCATATATCTGTGTGATTTTTGAATCGCGTAAAAATCTCTCAACCAGATATTCCCTGACATATCCGTATCCTCCGTGAACCTGTATGGCTTCAAGCGAACAATTGACAGCAGCCTGACTTGCCATAAGTTTTCCCATAGACGCTTCTTTTATGTATGGTTTACCTTCATCTTTGTTCAGTGCTGAGCGGTAAATAAGTAAACTTGCCGCTTCTATATTTGTAGCCATATCAGCAAGTTTAAACTGTATCGCCTGCAGATTCGAAATTGTTGAATCAAATGCTTTCCTTTGTTTTGAATATTTAATGGAAGCTTCATAGCTTGCGCGCGCTATGCCGAGAGCCTGAGCAGCTACACCTATTCTTCCTCCGTTCAGTGTGCTCATTGCAATTTTAAATCCGATACCTTCCTCTCCAAGAATATTTTCTTTTGGAACTTTCACATTATTCAGACCCAGAGTACAGGTATCAGAACTTCTGATTCCCATTTTATCTTCCTTCTTACCGACTTCAATTCCTTCTGAATTTTTTTCAACAATAAATGTCGATATGCCTTTATAGCCTTTTGATTTATCGGTCATTGCCTGGAGAAAGTATACATCAGCCATTGTCCCGTTTGTTATCCAGTTCTTCATGCCGTTTAATACATAGTGATCTCCGTCCAAAACAGCTTCAGTTCTTTGCTGTGTCGCATCACTTCCGGCTTCCGGTTCGGACAGGCAGAATGCTCCGAGCATTTTACCCGAAGCAAGAGGCTTCAGATATTTTTCCTTTAGATAATCAGAGCCCCATTTCTCCAGGCCATAGCATACAAGTGAATTATTTACTGACATTATAACTCCTACCGATGCATCAACCTTCGAAATCTCCTCAATAGCAAGGACATAACACAAAGTATCCATTCCTGCACCGCCCCAGTCGGGTGAAACCATCATTCCCATAAATCCAAGTTCTCCGAGTTTCTTTACAATTTCAGTTGGAAACTCACTGCTGAGATCCCGTTCAACAGAAGTTGGCGCTATTTCTGATTCTGCAAATGATCTTGCGGCATCTCTTATTGCAATTTGCTCTTCAGTCAGATCAAAATTCATTTTGTTATTGTTTAAAGTTTAGTTTAATTAGTTTTTGAATAATCGTAAAACCCTTTACCGCTTTTTCTTCCGAGATAACCGGCGGCAACCATTTTTTTCAAAAGGGGACAAGGTCTGTATTTTGAATCACCAAGTCCTTCATGAAGTACCTCCATTATTGACAGACAAACATCAAGTCCTATAAAATCTGCCAGAGTAAGAGGACCCATCGGATGGTTCATTCCTAACTTCATAACGGTATCCACAGATTCAGGCGTTGCAACGCCCTCCATTATGCAGTACATTGCTTCGTTCAGCATGGGAAGAAGTATTCTGTTGGCAACAAAACCCGGATAATCATTAACTTCCACAGGAACTTTCTCTATCTTCTCAGTTAGTGTTTTAATCATATTATATGTTTCCCGGGAAGTTGCAAGACCTCTTATAATTTCCACAAGCTTCATAAGAGGCACCGGATTCATGAAATGCATACCGATTACTTTATCTGCTCTCTTAGTAAACGCTCCTATTTCAGTAATAGAAATGGAAGAAGTATTGCTTGCCAGGATTGCATCCGGCCTGCAGTTCATATCGAGCTCTTCAAAGATCTTTTTCTTTATGTTTACGTTCTCTGTTGCAGCTTCAATGATAAGATCACATTCCTTTGCATCAGAAAGACTGACCGAAGTTTTTATATTTGACAGCGTAGCTCTTTTCTGATCCTCTGTTAGGCTTCCTTTCTTAACCTGCCTGTCAATGTTCTTTGATATTGTTTCAATTCCCTTACTTATTAATTCCTGCTTTATATCAATGAGTAAAACAGAATATCCGAATTGTGCAAATGTATGCGCAATACCATTTCCCATTGTTCCGGAGCCGATAACGGCTATATTTTTTATGTCCATTTTGTTTAGTTTGTAAAGTTTGTAATTCGTAATTATTAATTCTTAAACTGGCATAGCCAGAACCAAAAAAGTTTAAAATGCCCGTTTTTTTTAACCGCAGAGTTTCGCAGAGTAAGCGCAGAGTTTCAAGGAGTAAA
>CAZLOL010000269.1:0-5111 GCA_964561045.1 uncultured Ignavibacteriaceae bacterium
AACATATTCCTTTCCCTCGATCTTCAGCAGACCTTTTTCTTTTACCGCATGCTCTGATCTCAGTTCTATCAGATCTTTGTATTTCATTATCTCAGCCCTTATGAATCCTTTCTCAAAATCCGTGTGTATCTCCCCTGCTGCCTGCGGAGCTTTATAGCCTTTCGGTATTGTCCAGGCATGAACTTCCTTTTCGCCGGCGGTAAAAAAAGTAAGAAGATGAAGAAGTTCATAACCTTTATTTATAAGCCTGTCTAATCCTGATAAATTAAGTCCCAGCTCCTTTAAGAACTCTGTCTTCTCTTCCTTAGTCTCAAGCTGTGCAATTTCAGATTCTATCTGTACTGACAGAATTAGGAACTGCGCATTCTCTTTATCCGCTATGCTTTTAACCAATTCAGAATATGCATTGCCGTTCAGGTTTTTGTCATCGACATTTGCAACATATAAAAACGGCTTGTCAGTCAGCAGATGTAATTCTTTTACTATTTCTTTCTGTTCATCGTGAAGATCTACGGTGAAATATTTTGCAAGACGCGATGTAGACAGATGAACCTTGAGCGCTGTGAGTGTTTCAACTTCAAGTTTTATTCTTTTATCACCTGTCTTAAGTGATTTACCCGCGCGGTCGAGTCTTTTATCTATTGTGTCGAGATCTTTCAGTATAAGTTCTGTTTCGATGATCTCTATATCACTTTTAGGATCAATTTTTCCTTCAACATGGACTACATTATCATCATCAAAACATCTTACAATATGAATGATAGCTTCAACTTCTCTTATGTGCGAGAGAAATTGATTTCCCAAACCCTCTCCTTTTGATGCTCCTTTAACGAGTCCGGCAATATCAACAAATTCAATTGTGGCCGGAATGATCTTTTTTGGATTATACAGTTCGGTCAGTTTTGTAATACGATCATCAGGAACTATAACCGTTCCGACATTCGGATCGATTGTGCAGAACGGATAATTTGCAGCTTCCGCATTCTGAGAAGAAGTTAATGCGTTGAACAATGTTGACTTACCGACATTTGGAAGTCCTACTATACCGCAGCGAAAAGACATATTTATTTAGTGTTTAGTATTTAGTATTGAGTATTTAGTATTTTGTATTGAGTATTGAGTATTGAGTATTGAGTAATTAAAAAGTGTTATTTGCATAATATATTTTAAAAAAATATTTTCAATAATGCCAGATAAACCAATCCAAAAAATATCGGGGTTGAAATATTGTCATCTATTCTAACAGGTAAAAGTTCAAATATCGTTGATAAAAAAATGGCTGCGAATCCTATATAATATTCATTAGCAGAAGTTGTTACTTTCGGTGTAAGCAATATGATGATCACTCCCGATATAAAAAATGCCGCACTGCCTTCAATTGTTTTGTTTGATATAAAATGCCTGCCCCAGTTCTTTCCTATAATTGCAGCAAATGAATCACAGAATATTACAACAAGCATTGATGTAATAGCTACCGGCTTAGGGAAAAATAAAACACATAAAAAAAAAGCTACAACTATATACGTGCCGCCGGTGAATACCTGTTTTTCATACTGAACTTCATGTTCCCGCAGTATTGGTTTCATGTACCTGTGATAAAAATGCCTGAAAGGTTCATTTCCTCTCCTTAAAAGATCTATTGAAATCAGCATAAAAGCAGAAATTCCAAGTACAATCAGCGCAAACTCCCGGCTTACAAAATAATAAATTACAGGAACTACGGAAGAAGACAAATGAATGCTTTTTCTTATCAGTTCATTTTTGAAACTTATTTTATTTCCATGATCTTCCAAATCTGTTGAAACAATATTTGATTTAAAATAACTTTACTGCCAACTCACAAAGTTTGAGATCAAAAATAAATATATTCATTGTTTCTTTTGTGACTTTGTATCTTTTGGATTCAATTGTTTTCCTGTATTCAAAAAAAAAAGCGAGTTATTTGCTCGCTTTTTTATATAAAACATCCAATTAAATTAGTTCGCCAGCGCTACATCACCGGGAGAAAATTTCTCATCTTTGACTTTCTTCTCTTTTTCTTTCTGTACTTCACCGTTTCCATTGACTTCACCTGCCGGTGCTATTCTTTCAAGAGGCGGCAGATCCTGTCCTTTCATTATCATATCTATCTCTACAGAATCAAGTATTTCCCTTTCCAATAAAGCTTCCGACATCCTGTGAAGTATATCAGCATTTTCATTCAGCAGTCTTTCCGCTTTTTCCATTCCGTTCTGAACTATCTTCTTGACTTCATCATCGATCATTATCTGAGTCGATTCACTGTAATCTCTGTGCTGTGATATCTCTCTTCCGAGAAATATTTCTTCCTGCTTCTGACCGTAGGCAATAGGTCCGAGCTTTTCGCTCATTCCGAATTCACATACCATCTTTCTTGCCATACCAGTTGCTCTTTCAATATCATTGCTCGCTCCTGTTGTGTATTCATTGAATATCATTTTTTCAGCAGCTCTGCCGCCCATTGCGTAAGTGATCATTGCTTCCAGATATTCTTTTGAATATGTATGCTTTTCATCTATTGGAAGATATGTTGTAACTCCGAGCGCTCTTCCTCTCGGAATAATGGTTACCTTATGAACAGGATCAGCTTCTGATATCATTTTCGCTACTATTACGTGACCGCTTTCGTGATATGCGGTTGTCTTTTTTTCTTTGTCCGAAATAATCAGACTTTTTCTTGCTGTTCCCATCATCACCTTATCCTTTGCTTCTTCAAAATCCTTCATCGTTACATTATCAGAATTTCTTCTTGCTGCAAGAAGTGCCGCTTCATTCACTAAATTAGCAATGTCAGCTCCTGAGAACCCCGGTGTTCCTTTTGCAATTACATCTATCAAAACATCTTTGGACATCGGTGTTCTTCTTGTATGAACTTTTAGAATTCCTTCGCGTCCTTTTACATCCGGTCTGTCAACTACAACCTGCCTGTCAAATCTTCCGGGTCTTAATAATGCCGGATCAAGTATATCAGGTCTGTTTGTTGCTGCAATAATTATAACTCCGTTATTCTGTTCAAATCCATCCATCTCGATCAATAACTGATTTAATGTCTGTTCCCTTTCATCATGTCCGCCGCCGAGACCAGCTCCTCTGTGCCTTCCGACTGCATCTATTTCATCTATGAAAATTATACACGGGGCATTCTTTTTTCCCTGTTCAAAAAGATCTCTTACTCTTGATGCTCCTACTCCAACAAACATTTCCACAAAGTCTGCTCCGCTGATAGAAAAGAACGGAACCCCTGCTTCACCGGCTACAGCTCTGGCTAAAAGTGTTTTTCCTGTTCCCGGAGGTCCTAATAATAAAACCCCTCTGGGGATCTTGCCCCCGAGTTTCTGAAACTTAGCAGGTGTTTTTAAAAATTCTATTATCTCTGAGAGCTCTTCTTTAGCTTCATCAGCTCCTGCCACATCCTGAAATGTAACTTTAGTAGCGGACTCGCTCAGAAGTTTTGCTTTAGATTTTCCGAATGAAAAAATATTCTTTGAACCACCTCCGCCTGACTGCATCCTTCTCATTATGAATATCCAGAATACAATAATAAGTATCCATGGAAGTGTCCCCAGCAAAGGAGCAAACCAGCCGCCGTCATCTTTTTCCACGCTGAACTGTATTCCGCTCTCATTCCAGGTATTCACTACGTTATCATCTATATTTGTATAAGGAAGCAAAACTGAAAATCTGTCAACGGTAACTGTTCTGTTCCCCATGTTAATAGACTCGGGTGATTTTAATTTCCCGAGAAATTCATAATTGTTATCAGATTTCTTAATTATCGCGCTTTCGATTTTCTTCTCATTTAAAAGTCTCATATACTGATCATATTTCAATTCCGAATATTTCCCGTCAGCGCCTTTTGTATAGATCATTATAAGAAAAAAACCTATCAGAATAGCACTCCAGCCAAGAACTATTTTGAATACCCTGTTCCAGTTGAAGTCATCATTATTTTTATTGGGAGTCTTTTTTGGGTTACTTGTGCTCATAAATTTATCGTTTTAATTTTTACTATGTAACACGTATACTGCATTTAAATTCCTGTATTTTTGTGCAAAATCCAAACCATATCCTACCACAAATTTGTTTTCAATCTCAAATCCTACGTAGTCGATTTTGAATTTAAGATTGGAAATATCTTTCTTAAAAAGCAATGTTACGAATCTCAGTGATGCTGGCTTTTTGTTTTCTATTAATTCCTTTATGAACATCAGGGATAATCCTGAGTCAACTATATCTTCTATAATTATTATATCTCTGTTTTCTATCTCACAGTTAAGTTCTTTTAGCATTCTTACCTGTCCCGATGATATTTTATCGTCACCGTAACTGGATAGTTTCAGAAAATCTATTTCACAATCTACTTTTATTTCTCTTACCAGATCAGCTATAAGTATAAATGATCCATTGAGAATCCCTATAAAGATCGGTTTCTTTCCTTTATAATCTTTATTTATCTGTTTTGCAATCCTGCTTATTCTTTTTTGTATTTTCTTTTCTGAAATGTATTCTTCCAGGTAAGTTCGCGGTTTCTTAGACAAATGATTGATTTTATCTTTAATTGATTAACGAAAGAATTAATTGGATTTTACTTAAAATAAGACAATATTTACAAAAGATATTTTTATCAATTCTAAGGAAAAGTTCCTGAGAATCTTAACATGTAACAATTAAAAAAAACCCATTGATAATTATCTCAACGGGTTTAAATAATTATTTAATGTTAAATTAAACGTTCTCTTCTGCTAAAATTCTTTTGTTTTTTCTTACAGCTCTTTCCTTATCCATTTTCTTCTCTACAGACGGCTTGGTATAAAACATTCTTCTTCTGAACTCTTTCAGCAATCCTGACTTTTCATATTTCTTTTTGAATCTCTTAAGAGCTTTGTCTATGGATTCACCTTCCTGAATGATGACCTTTAACACTTATTTACCTCTTTTCTTTTTTTAGTTATGCAAATATAAGGAATCTGATTTTTTATTACAATGATTTATGTTGAGTTTGTCAAGTTTGTCAAGTTTATCAAGTTTATCAAGTTTATTAAGTTTATCAAGTTTATCAAGTTTATCAAGTTTATCAAGTTTATCAAGTTTAT
>CAZLOL010000270.1:0-5107 GCA_964561045.1 uncultured Ignavibacteriaceae bacterium
GCCTGGCGCGTGAACCGTGATCTTGCGTGGAATGGCGGCACGCTCTCGACGGCCGGCGACCTGGTCTTTCAGGGCCGAGGGGATGGATATTTTGAAGCTCTTGATGCCCGTTCCGGGGCGTCACTGTGGACATTTCCAACCCAGGCGGGGATTGTAGGATCCCCGATAACTTATGCTATCGACGGCGTGCAATATGTAGCGGTGACCGTGGGTTGGGGTGGGATTTTGGGTCAAACCTATGGGCTGGATCTTGGCTCAGGGCTACAGCCTCCTCCCAGTCGAGTTCTGGCCTTCAAGGTAGGCGCGGGCCACGAACTGCCTCCGCTCAAGCCCGCCAGGAAACGACCAAAGCCCCCACCCAGAGTGACGGATGATATGAGTATCCTCAGCCAAGGCGCAGCTATCTACGCGGAATATTGTCAACGATGTCACGGACAGTTTGCCGTCAGTAACGGCCGCATTCCTGACTTGCGGCGCAGCGCTGAAGCTGTCTACAGCGCCTTCAATGTTATTGTGCTTGACGGTGGCTTGGAACAGCTGGGAATGCCGGCGTTTAAGGACGTACTGTCGTCGGACGACGCTCTATCACTTAAGGCATACCTGATCGATGCAGCGAATGATGACTGGGAGCAGCGACCCGTAAGTGCACAGTAAAGCGCCCCCAGAGGCAGGGGCAGGTGCTGGCTTGGATCAGATCTGGAACATCGAGGCATCCATACGGGATCCGATATATACCGATTAGCCAGTCCACCGGAACTACGTTGCTGATTCCCCTAGTTGTCTGGACCTCAGAGCAGCTTGGACTTCCCTGCTCCGTTCTCGGCTAACGCCCAATCGAGAGACCATCCACAAGGGAATGACCAGGATAATTGTCATTACAGGGCCAATCACGATACCAATGGAGGTAAGGATTGATTCCGGCACAGCTCCGGGAGCCATCGTTGCCTCAAGGCCAATGATATCCAGAAAGGGACCCACAAAAATGTAGCCAAATCCCATCACAAACTTCTCGGCAAAGGCCGCTACTGCAAATAGCACACCTTCTTGTCGACGTCCGGTGCGAAGTTCATGCTCGTCAGCAATGTCAGCCAGAATGGAGTGGTGTGAAATCGTGCGGAGTATGGAAAGAAAGGTATTAATTGTTCCCTGAATATATAGAAGCGCAAATAGAAAGAGAGTCCCGTTTTCAGGCGCCCAGTCCGTCATTCTGGCGACAATCAGCCAGGGAGTATTGATAATAAAGCCGATTACGGCAAATTTCAGGATAGTTTGTTTCTCCCAACGTTCAGATAGGTACTTCGTCGCTGGAAAGATAAGTCCTGCGGCCACCAGAGAGCCCGTCGAGAGAACAGACAGTTCGCCGACACTGACCTCCCAGTAGTACGTCATCGTAACCATAAACAACGCAGCGGTTATTCCAAAGGTGGCGCCGACACAGAGGTCCAGTACGATGAGCCTTCTAAAATTACTGTCATGGAAGGTCTCAATTGCATCACGAAGCACACCCATCGCGCCGGGGGTTGGCCGGTGACGGTTACCGACGGCGATTAGACGTGGGATGAAGCGCCATGTTCCCCTTATACAAGCAAAGCAGAAGATAATGACAATAATGCAGCATACCCACCCGTACTGCGTATAGTTTTCGACAATGAAACGACCATCTTGATCGTTCGTGCCTACGAAAAGAAGAGGTAATGCAATAACTGGTAGTAACATACCTGCGATCCAGGCGATGTTGGTTCTAAAGCTAACGATTGACGTACGTTCAGCATAGTCGTCGGTAATCTCTGCGCCCATTGCACCAAGCGGGATCCAGATCATCGTAAGAAAGGTTCTCAATAGAACTACAGAGACCAGTAACCAAGCGAACAAAGGCCATTGTGTGCCCTGTACAGCTTCGATAGGGTTAAAGATCATGACAAAGGACAGTCCAAGGGGTATGGTCCCGGCGATTAACATCGGGTGGCGTCGGCCCAATCTGGTGCGCAAGCGGTCAGACCATGACCCGATCAATGGATCCGATACAGCGTCCCACATAACACTGATGAATATCGCTAAGCCCGTCAAGGTGCCCGATAACCCCAACACCTGTTTGTAGAAGAGAAGAACGAACATGTTGAACGTGACATTCTTCACGGCGAGCGCCATGCTCCCGCCTCCGTAAAGGAACTTTTCAATAGTGGTGATGTGGTTGCTTACCGGCCCCGCTACGGGCTGTGTACTCGCTGAAGCAGCTGTAGTATTTATATTTTGGTTCATCGCTATTTCTTCAACTTTATCGGAGGCTCAAACCCATTACGCCGGGCGTACCTCCATCTCGTTATCGTTTTTACTGGCGACGTGTCTACTGCTTGACACTTGTATTTGACGCTATCTGATCCGTGCAGACATTGAACCTTTGAATTTTGATGAACCTCGCTGGTTTCTTATTCCATCGTCGGAGGTATCAGACAGTCGCGCTCCATTGTCCGGCGTGCGCCAACAAGGGTGAATGACCGAAATGGTCAAATCGTGACTTAATTGATCATCTTCAAAAATAGCCATGCCAGTTGAAACTGACAGACCTAAGACGATATCTCGACATCACATGGATTCGAGAGACAGTGTTGCTGAACTGAGGAGCACTTACGTAAATTTCTGCCGCTGTTGCTTTCGCCATGCTCCAGGTGCTATTCCTTCCCTTCTCTTGAATGATCGAACAAAACTTGCCGCCTCGGAGAATTCCAACATATCAGCTACTTCGTCGACTGTTTTTGTTGAGCTCAAAAGCATCACACAGGCTAAAGAATGTAATGTTTCGGCTCTCACTTCCCTGAAGGTTGTTTCCTCCTCACGCAACCGGCGCCGTAAGGTACTACTCGAAATCCCCAGGGTCTCAGAAACCGTTTCCTCACTGTGATTGACCTTAGGAGCAAATGATATGAGATCATGAACTCGATTAGTAAAGGAAGACCGTCTTTGATCGACTATTCCTTGAAGTTCAATCTTGGCACGTTGGTACGCCCACTTATCGGACATTCTCAGTGGTTCAAGAAACAGCGTGTTTTCAAATGAAATAGAGTACACATCCGAACCAAACTGTACCGGGCATCCAAAAAATTCAGCATAAAATGGTGCATCATTGGGGGCTTCTATCATACAAGTAACCTGGGTGGGTACTATGTCTCTGCCAAGCATTTCAGTAAACCAGATTTTTAGAGAAGCGAGCCCGCGGATCGCGCAAAAGTGTTGGCATGCGGCCGGCAACGCATGGGGTAATATCAAAAACTCGACTGATCGCTCATGCGGTTGCGCGGCGACTTCGCATGTCCACAGAGAAATTGAGTGATAATCTGCTGACACTTGCAGTGCGTGAAAAATATTGCGGCACGACAGCATTGCATATCCGAGCGTGCCTAATGTCGTTATATGTACTCTACTCGCCGCGGTGAGCGCCAGTGAAAATCGCACATGCCTCTCAACGAGTCTCTCTATATAGGCCAGCTCCTGCCACATAAATATTTCAGCATAGGGCTGGTATATACTGTCTCGGTCTACGTCAATGCCTGCCAGCAGCTGATCGACCGGAAGCTTGGCCTCCTCGGACAGATCCAAAAGCACCCTAAAAGCCGAAGCGTCACGCTTAGCATCTCGATCCATGTCAGTTCACCCGCGATTTTATTGTTTTAATGATGCCGTGGCCTTCTATTTGCAGTTGTCGAAGGGTAGCTTACGTTCATAATACGGTAGGAGTGCCTGAAAAACCAGCACCCTACGATAATTGATACTTAAGAAGTATAGATCGAATCAGGCCACCAGTGAATCATGCCTTATGTCTCTATACATCGAAAGAAACTCAACAGGCATTAGTCTAGACAGTTAATTCACGATTCCGGGAGTCTAGAAAACTGCGCCCGATACCTATGGGATATGGTGGACATGCATGCGGGAGAAAGTGGTCAATAGTTTCCTATCTAGCATGTAGCAACGAAGAGAAGCCGTGGTTTTCTGACTAACTACAGATAGTTAGCATGGAAATCAATGTGCTCGCCAATAAATGATGCGACAAAATAGTAGCCGTGATCGTAGCAGCCTCTCATCCTCACGGTGGCAGGGTAGTCATACTCACTTAATGCTGACTGTAGTTCATCCAACCCCAGTTGCTCTTCTAGAAACTCGTCCTCATCACCCTGATCAATGAGGAGCGGTAAGCGTTCCTCTGAGGTCGCCACGAGTTTGGTGGCGTCATATTGGCGCCAGGTGGCGCGATCAGGACCAAGATAGTTATTGAATGCTTTCACACCCCATGGACAATCCATAGGATTACAGATGGGGGCCATCGCTGACACTGAGCGGAATCGTCCCGGGTTCTTTAGGGCAATCGTAATTGCGCCATGGCCGCCCATCGAATGTCCAAATATACTCTGGCGCGCGGAGTCAATTGGCAGCTCATTAACAATAAGAGTACTGAACTCATCAACTACGTAGTCATACATATGATAATTTTTCTGCCAAGGTAGCTCTGTTGCGTTCAGGTAGAATCCGGCGGACAAGCCAAAATCGTAAGCACCATCGGGGTCGTCAGGAACGCCTTCTCCCCTTGGGCTGGTATCAGGAGTCACGATTGCTATGCCGCGTTCAGCGGCATAGCGCTGGGCACCTGCCAAAAATGGGAAGGTGTTGTCTCTACCTGTCAATCCCGAAAGCCAGATCAAAAAAGGCACCTTATTCTTTTCGGCTGCGGGGGGCAGGTAAACACCGAAGGACATTGTACAATTCAGGGTTTCAGAGTCATGTCGATACCGAATCTGGCGGCCACCAAAGCAGGTACTACTTTCAATCTGTCTCATGTTTCCAGCCATCAGTAGGTAATAACTGAGCGAATGCCATCGCCTTGGTGCATCAGGTCAAACGCTGTATTGATCTTCTCCAGGGGCAACGTGCGAGTAATCAGCTCATCGATATCAATTTTTCCGTCCATGTACCAGTCTACAATTTTCGGTACATCCGTGCGTCCTCGAGCTCCCCCAAACATAGTGCCCTTCCAGGTTCGACCATAAAGGAGATGATATGGGTGCCCTGTGAACTCGTTGCCGTCTACTCCGATGACACAACTTTCTCCCCATCC
>CAZLOL010000271.1:0-5063 GCA_964561045.1 uncultured Ignavibacteriaceae bacterium
GTCAGTGTCCCAAGGACCAGTAAGACCATCTCCTTTCCCGAAATGACAATGGCTGTCTATGATCATAATTTTTGTTCTTTGAAAAATTTAGGAAACATATAAGTTAATATGGTATTTTTAAACTGTATTTTACTTAATTATTAACCAATCAATTATACTTTACGGTAATTTCTTTATATTTGGGCTTGCCTCTTATTACATATGTCGGTCCTTTCTTCAATTTGTTTTCTATCTGCATGTCTTTTTCCTTTTGCGATCTATGATATCTTGAGAGTCCCCTTTTAACTTCAATGTTAAAAACCTTACCGGTTTTTCTGTTAACTGCCTGTATGTCAACAAATCTGGGACCTTTGGAAGTTGCGATTCTTTTTTCTTTGCCGAAAGTAAAACCGGAAAGTTTATTACAATTCTGAATCGCCATTAAAATCCTGTCACGGTATAAATTTCCTCTTTGACGGTTTATCTGTACGTTTTCGGATACTTCAAATGAGATTTCCGCATCCTTTCCCATTTTTACAGTATTTGATTTTATTCCGGGTATAAATGATCTCTTCAGACAATCTTCTATACTTTTTCCCAAAGCATCAAGTTCAAGATCAATTTCGAAATTCATTTCCTTTGAATCCGGAATTATCTCCAGTTTAATTAGTCCGGTTACTTCTTCAACTCTGGATCTGTCGGTGGTTGATGCTACCCATAGATTGCTGAATGGACCCTGAGGTTTAAAATCTTTTATTATGCCATTTACCCAAACTCTGTGAGATGGAAATTTGCTTCCGGTAATTGAGACACTGATTGTTATTGATCCTCCTGATAAATTTATAATTCCATTCACATTATGCCAGATGTATCTTGATGTCCTCGGGCATATAGTTTGAAATGCTGTCAGCTCTGCTGCATTGTGAGGTCTTCCGGTTGCATACCAGCTAAAAGTAAATTGAGTCGGGCTTTTCTTTATTATGCTTACACCTCTGACTATCAGATTCGGCGGCGAAAGAGGACCTTCCATACCGACATCAGTTGATAAAGGAGTAGCAGTCACATCTATGATTTCATTTCCGTTTTGTCTGATATTTAAATTAGTGCTCGAAAATAATCTATATTTTTTGTCCTTGATATCAGTTGAAGGGTTTTCAGAGTACATTTTATCAGTTGCTTTTGCTAATGCTGAAAGCTTTAATTGTGAACTGCCAAATGGAGGGACAGCAGCACAATAAATTGGCAAAGACCCTATGTTTGACACAATTGGCATGATAAAACTTTTTGCTGTTATTCTGAATGTCTCTGTTCGGGTTGACCACTGATCCGTAACTTCCATGTTCATCACTCCATTACACTTCGAGCAATTGCAATGCAGTTTTCCACAGGTCCTGCATACCCTATTGGAATCTGTATATTTAAATTGATTCATAAATAATTAATTTTATGTTTATTAATTTATTCCAATAGCTGCCGGTCCGGTATTAAATCTCTTTCGCTCCGGCAGCCTGTGAAATTCTAACTTAACCGTTTTAACGGAATACGATGTTTCAGTCTTCTTTCAATTTGGCTTGATTGTGAGCGCTGTTGAATGAAATAAGAAGGTTGTATTGACAAGCGGTCCTGGCTTTGCAAAATATCTGATGACAGGTCTATACCGGTTACTACTCTGTACGCGTGTATATAGCGTTGTATAGAATCCCTGAATGCTATTGCCCAGTTGCTGGCATTATTGCTTGTTAATCCGACATCGCTCCAGTTACCATACCTGCATGATAATAATATTTGCTCTCCGTATATTGCGAGTTCATAAAAATATGAAATGCTTGTGCTTCCCCATCCCTGAATATCTTTCATTGTATCCACCCTGTCCATCCAGTTTTCAGGATATGGTACCATTATTCTGCCTCCCATAAATTCACGCATTTCATTCCTGGCAAGAATGTACTGCTGCATCAGCATTTCCTGCCGGGCTGTCCATGTAAGATTTCCGTAAGCATTATGATTACCTTCTGCTAAAAGCAAATGCACTTCTTTGAGATTATTTAAGATCGGAAACCCGTCTGCTCTTCTTGTCATATCATCTACATCTTTATAATATAGTGTGCAGCTGTTAAGCAGATTATGAAACGCCGCAAGGAATTTTGACCTGCTGTCAACAGGTCTTAATGGCGGGATGGCTCTTCCTGTCAAAACCAGTCCGTATTCATGATCATATTCATAAACACGTCTGGTCATGGATAACCTGTGCTGCTCGTCCTGAACATATCCCCAGATTATGTGACTCAGCGGTCTTAAAGGATCAGTATTGAACCTGGATATGGCATCAACGTCTCTTCTTCCCCTCATGTTCTGAAACCTGAGGGAAATAAGGTTCAGGGTTTGTACGAGCATCCCCTGCTCCATCCAATAACTCCATAGAAGCTCAATCAGAAAAGGATTTTGCAAACGTTCTTCCCATAGGCTTTTGCATTCACTATCTGCATCCAGACCGTCCATCTGATCTCTGTAATCATCGAGCCGTTCTATTATAGTTCTGTAATATGGCAGTTCCTCAAACCCGCTTAGATATTGTGTCAGTTCACCGGGATCAATTCCAAATTGAGTTAACATATAGGCTTCAGTTGCAAATTTAAGAACATTATACTCCTGAATTCCTATAAAAGGAGATCTGACTTTTGAACCGGTTTTATCAAAATCCCTGGAAAGTACTCCGTTGCCTGTAGTAGGTGATACATTGGTGCAGAGTATATCGTCGATCAGATTTTTGTAAGCTGTAAAATCCAGCCTTTTGGTTTTAATGTAATCCCAGAACTCTGTATCGTCAGAATGCTCTATTCCTGGCGCACTCAATTTGACCGAAGGTATATCGGAAGCAGATTCAACTTCAAATTCAGAATCTCCTTCAAAAAGATCTTCAAAAAAATCATTAATTAGCTCAGTAATATCTGAAAGTAAATTTGAAATTTCATCTGTAATTTGTTTAATTATTTCTTCATTCATTTTAAACTCCTTTTCTATTAAAGTTTTCTAATGCTTCTTCAAATCTTTTTATTAATGGTTGCAATTTTTTGCATTTTTTTAATTCTTTATTCCTTTCTTTTAATTTATCTTTATTGTCATTAACGGATGCAGTATTATCAGACAGTTCTTTATCTTTTTCAGAGATAAGTTCATCTACTTTTCTCACAGAAGCTAAAAGAGAAGAATGACTATCAATTTTTCCAAGATCAAACATTTTTATCAGTTCACTGTATTTATTTAACTTATCTTTCACTTTTTTATTTAAATCTTGAATGTTTTTTTTAAGAGATGGGTCACTCTTGTCTTGGTTCAAAGCAGATTGATCAGATTCACTACCGATATCTCGGGTTTCATCAAATTTTCCAATTTCACTAAAATCCTTTATTAGTTTATTACCTTCATCTTTAAAGTCTCTTAACTTTATAATAGTGTCATTTAAAATATTCTTTTCTTCGTTTAAATTTTTTTCATTATTTTCTAAAGTATTTATATCTTCTTCCAGCTTACTTTCCTTTTTCTTATATTTTTCAGCCTTAATAAACATTCTGTTCAAATTAATATATTCAAATTTGTATTTTCCCGGATCAATATCTGAAATACTAATTTTAGAAATGAATATATTTGGGGGATCCTTGCAATCATCAAGTTCTTTAGTCCCTGAAACACTAAAATATCTTCCCATCCATTCTCCATTTTCTTTGTCCAGTCTTGATCCTAAAATAGCAAGGTAAGATACATTCTCGTTCATTTTATCATACCCTTTTATCTTTTTTAATTTAAACTTTAAGGAGTTTGATTCTAAATTTGAATGAACGGTATATTTGCTAATGTCTTTACTCACATTATTAAATAATCCGACATTTTTACTAATTGGAATTGTTTTCATAATTTTTAGATTTTTAATTTATTAATTTTTGAATTTCTGAAAAAGTGCTGTTACTCCCTTTTACAGTTCTATTCTCTGCTCTTAGAAATGCCCATTGAGTGAGGAGTCCGGACAACAATTTGCTTTCGGATTTTGAATTAATGTTTCCATCTGCACGCGCCTGACCAATTACCGCAAAGATTAAACTTGGTCGGGCTGAATTTCCCCTTTCCGGATATTTTCTCCATTCGGAGAAATAACTTTTAAGCTGTTCAGGCTGTCGGGTTTTATAAGGAAAAATATCTGCCAGTCTGAAGTTTCTTAAACTCTTTGACCGGTGATTCATTATTAGTTTTACAAAGGCGGGCATGTATTCAGTTAGTTCATTTATTATTTCCAAATTACCCGGATCCAGTTTGGAAAGCGGATAAAATTCAGACCAGAGATTATCAAATACTTTCCATTGATGATGAGGAAAGAATGCTTTACCGAATTCTAAACTTAGCTTTACACGAATCCATGGAAATGGATGCGGATCATCCATATTTATTCTAAACATGAAATATCTTGGCAGACTTACCACATTGATTAATCCTAGTGTTGCACCGATACCCAAATGCCCCATAGCCCATACATCAGCTATTATTTCTGAAATCGTCCTGTAAAAGTAATCCCATGGTCTTTTCTTTATGCTGCTCTCACGGACATTCAGTATATCTTTTCTCAGCGTATCAATGAGATTTAATAATGCAGCTCCCTGATGTCCGACTTCATGGATCAGGGAAGATGCTATACCACTACTGACCATTCTTTCTCTTGGTACCTGAATCACAGCTACAGGATTTAGATCCCCTCCGGGCAACCTTGTTCTGGCTTTTCTTATTGCTGCTCCGTGACCTCTTTCAAGAAATGTGATTATAGACGGCATTGTATATAGATTATTATCAAGTTTTAAGGCGTCTGTTGCAAGTACATCCAGACCCGATACCCATGTACCAGTATCGTGTTCAGCTCTTTGTGATAATACATCAGCAAATATATCAAGCTGATCCAGCAGTGAATTGAATCTTAACTTCAGCATTGAGAAACGAGTCTGTGCTTTCTCGGCTGTTATCTTTCCGTCTGTATCGTTATTTAGGATTGATATAAATTGAAGTACTCTTGCCTTAAGTTCTCTGTTACCCAATATGAGTAA
>CAZLOL010000272.1:0-5051 GCA_964561045.1 uncultured Ignavibacteriaceae bacterium
TTACAAACTTTACAAACTTTACAAACTCAACAAACTCTATAAACTCTATAAACTCTATAAACTCTAGTATCCCAAAACATTTTCTATTATTTTCGCTACTTTCTCTGCATTCGGAAGCATCTCGGCTTCAAGTCCTGTATTTAAAGGAACTGCCGGCATATTAACAGAACCTATGACTTCTACCGGAGCATCAAGATATCTGAAACAATTCTTTGAGATCCTGCCTGCCAGACTTTCCGCAAATGAATTCATGATTTTTTCTTCAGTCAGCACTATGCATTTACCATGTCTTTTTACTGAATCGTACATCATATCTTCATCAAGGGGATTCAGTGTTCGAAGATCTACAATTTCTACGTTACCGGGAAAATTCCTGGAAGCATTCAGAGCCCAGTATACTCCCATCCCGTATGTGATCACTGTCAGTGATTCACCGGTATCTGTTTTATTCTTTGAAGCGTGCTGTACTACCCTTCCTTTTCCGAATGGTATTATGTAATTCTCATCGGGTTCAGGAGATTTTGCCAGCTCAGTTCCGGGTACCTTGCTCCAGTATAAGCCCTTATGCTCAAACATTATAACCGGATTAGGATCATAGAAAGCTGACTTCATCAGACCTTTCATATCTGCTGCATTACTTGGAAATGCTATTTTGATACCTCTGATCGGAAGCAAACTTGATTCAATACAGTCTGAATGATAAGGACCACCCGAACCGTAGCTTCCGCATGGAATTCTGATTACACAACCTACGGGATACTTTCCCATAGTAAGATAGCAGGATTTCGAAAGTTCGACCACAAGCTGGTTTATTCCAGCCCATGCATAATCTGCAAACTGTATCTCAACTATCGGTCTTACTCCTACTGCGCTCATTCCCACTGTAGAACCTACAATATAAGCTTCCTGAATCGGTGTATTGAAAACTCTGCTGTCTCCATATCTCTGTGCTAATGTTGCTGCTTCGCGGAAAACACCTCCCAATCTTTTACCTACATCCTGTCCGTATAAGATAGCTTCCGGATTATCTCTCAGTATCTCATTCACTGCATGCAATCCGGCATCAACCATCATAATTGGTTCACGTCCTGCAGGCGCCCTGATTCCTTTCTCTTCTTTCACATTTGTCGGTGCAAATTCATGCAGATATAAAGATTCGGGTTCCGGGTCTTTTGCTTCAACAGCTTTCTTAAAGCTCTCTTCAGCTTTATTTTTTCCGTCAATTTCAATTTTAAATAATTCCTCTTCACTCATGCCGTTTTCTCTGAGCGCTTTTTTTAGTCTTAAAAACGGGTCATCTTTTTCGTCTTCTGAAAGATCATGCCTGTACCATTCCTTCCTTACTCCGGATGTATGATGACCAAGCAAATGTACCATTGAATGTATCAGTAAGGGTTTTCTTTTTGTTCTGACAAACTCCAGCGCTTCGCCGAATTTATTATACGACTCATTGAAATCCGTACCGTCGACTCTCATTCTTTTCAATCCTTTGAAACCCGCTGCAAATTCATATGCATCCATTGCCCTCATCTCATCTGCAAAAGCGGAGATCCCCCATTGATTGTCCTGAACAAGATAGATTATGGGAAGTTTTTTTAAGACAGACATTTGAAAAGCTTCCGAAACCTCGCCCTCTGTGACAGAACCGTCTCCGAGAGAGCATACTACAACAGGCTTATCAATGGAATCAAGAAGACCCATTGATTCAAGATAAGAGATTCCGTGAGCCATGCCCGTTGCCGGAATTGCCTGCATACCTGTAGCGCTTGACTGATGGGGTATTTTTGGAAAACCATTGCGTTTTAATGAAGGATGTCCGTAATAAGTTCTTCCGCCTGAAAAAGGATCATCTTTTTTCGAAAGAAGCTGAAGCATCAGTTCATAAGGTTCGATACCCATTCCAAGCAGTATGGATTCGTCGCGGTAATAAGGACTTAAATAGTCATATTCTTTAATCTGCATTCCGGCTGCAAGCTGAATCGCTTCGTGACCTCTCGATGTTGAATGAACATACTTGCATATTTGCCGGTTCTCATCGTATATCTCAGCCATTCTTTTTGAAATACTCATCGTAGCGAAGGCTTTCAGTAAAATATTTTTATCGATCATTTAATTTAATTAGGAGTATATGCAAAATATAAACTATACTTTTTTATACAATGCAAATCAGTCCTTAGAATTAAACTTTACTGCTCAGAATATGGCTCATGATGTTTCTAAAATTTTCCGGTGATCTCTTTTGCAATGCGGAAAAATTACTAAAAATTATCATTCTCAAGATTTCTCTGACGCATATATATTTATATATTACCTCCGAATTTTTTAAAGAAGGAGGAATAACGGAAAAATTCAAAAAAGCGGTGAGAATCATTTTAGCAGTTGCAGTAATATCCGGCGCAGTCTATGCAGTCGCCTCGACAGCAAATCCGACTGTTGTTTACGGGTGTGTTCAGGATCCTTGCTGATAGTTCTCCGCAATAAATTACGAAGCCGGCAGATTTATTTCTGCCGGTTTTTTTGTTTTCTAAAACAATGTTGCGATTTACAGGTCATCCGGATTTCTTCTATTATCCCATATTAAATGAATTTCTATAATCTTTTCCTTTAGTTCGTAATAGATTGCATAATGATTTTTAAATATTACTCTTGTCTGCGGTTCATCAGTTGCTTTTCCGATAAAATAATTGGTGCTGATGAAAGAGATTGAATGTTTGATTTGTTGAAGTAGTTTATTACTGTAGGTTTTGTTACCGTTTCTTTCCGTGTAAAAATCAAGAATATTTTGCAAACTCTCTTTTGCTGTAACAGACCACTCTATTTTTCTTCCAGCCATTTTTTCATATCCTCAAATACCTTTTCATTAGAAATCGTCATACCTTCTTTGAATTGCAATTTACTCTTTTTTATTTTTTTCTTTTGAATTTCAGTTAATTTATGTACTCCGGTATCCTTGCTCGCATCTCCGGTTTCTAATATAAGATTTATTACATTTAGAATATTGATGTCTTCAACTTCTGAAATTCTTTGCGTAATTATATTTTTTAATTTTGTCGCTGTCATAATCATCGTAAAAATATATCTATGAATCATTTAAGTCAATTGAAAAGTTGTGTCAAGATCTCTTTGCCTCAATCTTTCTTTAGATCAGCTGAAATGGACAGGCATTACCCAAGTACAGAGCAGAGTGATGTTTCAACATATTCTAAGAATGTTCTGCAGAAAATCGTAGAATTATAATTATAATTAGTTCTGCTAAATTCTGCAGTATAATTCTGAAAATTCTGCGGGAAAAAATGCCATATGCAGAGAAGGATTACGGCAATTATTTTTCTCTTTAATCTCTTTTATTTGCCTTATATTATTAAGGCATGCAGCTTATCAGTTCATCATACTTCATCCCCAGAGAAGGAAACGAATTCTCTAAACTATTCAAGCGGGTGCGCATTATGCCGCTGTATTCCTTTCCGCATATAAAGGATATGAATGTTCACCTGATCACGCATAAGAAAAGATTCTTTGCTCACATTGATTTCGATGCTTTCTATGCGCAGGTGGAACAGCGGGATAACGTAAAGCTCAGAGGAAAACCGGTATCTGTCGGCGGGAGCGAGGACGGCAAAAAGGGGATCGTCATGACGGCGTCATACGAAGCGAGAGCACGCGGCGTGGATACGGGAATGTCAGTGCTGGAAGCGAAAAGGATCTGCCCTGAACTTATTTCCGTTCCCTGTTACGGGCCGAAGTATGAAAGCATTATGCTAAATCTTCTTGAGTCGCTGAAATATTTCGTCCCGGAAGAATGCATCGAACAGTACAGCATTGACGAATGCTTCGCCGATCTCACGGGAGTCGCAAGGAATTTCTACGAGGCGACGAAGACCGCCAATGCTATAAAAAGCAGAATACTCAAACTCGAAAATCTTACAGCATCCATTGGGTTATCGTATAATAAAACCTTTGCAAAGCTCGCCACCAAGCTTCAGAAACCCGACGGACTTTCTATCGTTACGCAGGAAAACAAGGACAAGATATATTCAATGCCTGCCAATAAGCTCTGGGGCATAGGAAGAAGAATAGAGGTGCGGCTTTATACGCTCGGCATAAGGACCATAGGCGAGCTTGCGGCGGCAAATGAACGCCTGATGAAAAAAGAATTCGGCATCAACGGCGTCATCTTCAGAAAGCTCGCCCGCGGTGAAGATACTTCAGAGATAATACGCAAGGAGAAAAAGGAAAAATCCCTCAATCATTATCACACGCTGACAGAACCCATATACAAACAGGAAGATGTAAGGAAGGAAATAAGAAGGATCGGTGAATACATCTGCCGAAAGCTCCGTTCAAAGGATCTCACTGCGGGTTACATGCATCTGTCGATAAGATTCGAAAACCTGACATACACTTCCCACATGGTAAAGCTGCCCGCATATACAAATGACGACAGGGAAATTTTTAACTCGGCTATAACAATATACGGTAAGCTTCACAAACCCTGCAGGGAAATGAAAGCCCGCCAGTTCGGGATGGGAGTCTATGACCTGCATACTGATACCAAGGAATGCAATCTGAATCTGTTCGAGAAAAAGGTCTTTCTTCCGTACTGCGCGCTGGATAAAATAAAATCAAAGTATGGCGAAGGAATAATAAGAGTGGGGATAACGTGACGTGAGACGCTAGACGTGAGACGTGGACGTGAGACTGAGAAGGAGACGATACTAACTATCAGTTGTTTCTTCTAATTTCACACCTTTTAGAAAATCTCCGAGCTCATTATTTTCATAAGTGCCGTATGCATCAATGATTATGCCTTTTGTTCCGCTGACTGCCTTAATGCCGTAAAGCACTGACATATCATCAGCACTTGAATCTCCTTCAAATCTGTAATATCTTTCTATGACAAGTTCCTCCGGCTGAAATATCTCGCCTGTCTGCTTCGAAAGCATCCCGCCCTGTATTAGTTCAAAATCAATGATGTAACCTTTTTCTCTCAGCTTAGGAATCATCTGCGAAAGTGTCGACATGTAATTCTGGTTTAACATAATTTTAAATTT
>CAZLOL010000273.1:0-5018 GCA_964561045.1 uncultured Ignavibacteriaceae bacterium
TCAATGTTCAATGTTCAATGTTCAATGATCAATGTTCAATGTTCAATGTTCAATGTTCAATGTTTAATGTACAATGTTCAATAAAATATTAAATGAGGTTATCAAAATGAAAAAGATATATATAATTTTTATAACAATATTTTTAATGTTAAGCTCAAGTGCATTTTCACAAAGCGGTTGGTTTTGGCAAAATCCGCTGCCGCAGGGTAACACCTTACGATCAGTTTATTTTGCTGATGATAATACAGGCTGGACGGTTGGGTATATCGGCACAATTCTCAAAACAACAAACGGAGGAATATACTGGACAAATCAGGTTAGCGGGACAAGCAATTACCTGTGGTCAGTTCACTTTGCAGATAAAAATACAGGCTGGACTGCAGGATATGCCGGTACTATTCTCAAAACAACTAATGGAGGAACAAACTGGAAAAGTCAATCAAGCGGTACAGATAATTTGTTAAACTCAGTTTATTTCACAGATATGAACTTCGGCTGGGCTGTGGGAAAAAACGGTTTAATAATCAGAACGACCAACGGTGGTTCAAATTGGGAAGCTCAGATAAGCGGTACAAGCAACCTGTTAAACTCAGTTTATTTCACAGATATGAACTTTGGTTGGGCAGTGGGATTGAACAGTACAATTCTAAAAACCTCAAACGCAGGATCAAACTGGATACCTGTGGTAAATGGATCAACCAATAACTTGTTTTCTGTTTATTTCTTTGATAACAATATTGGTTGGATCGTTGGAAGTCCCGGTACAATACTCAAGACAACAAACAGCGGCAAAAACTGGACACCGCAGATAAGTGGAACAAGCAATTTATTATACTCGGTTCATTTTACAGATATTAACACCGGATGGGCTTCGGGATCACTAGCATTATCAGGTAGAATTTTTAAAACAACAAATGGCGGAGAAAACTGGACTATTCAGGTACCATGGACAAACTATTTGTTGTACTCAGTTTACTTCAAAGATAATAACACCGGCTGGACTGTGGGATTTAATGGTACAATTCTCAAAACAACAGATGGGGGATCAAACTGGATCAGCCAATCAGATGGTACAAGAAATAGTTTATCCTCTGTTCATTTCTCAGATAATAATACCGGCTGGGCGGTGGGAAACGCCGGTACAATTCTGAAAACAACAAACGGTGGATCAAACTGGACATCTCAAAATAGCGGAACATTATATTGGTTGTCTTCAGTCTATTTTACTGACAATAATACCGGCTGGGCAGTGGGAAATAATAATACAATTCTCAAAACAATAAACGGTGGATCAAACTGGATCTGGCAGTCAAGCGGAACAATTGATTTTTGGAATACAGTATATTTTACAGATAACAACACAGGCTGGATCGTTGGGGCGTCAGGAATAATAATCAAAACTATAAACGGTGGAACAAGCTGGATACTCCAGGAAAACGGAACAGGTATAGTTTTATCCTCAGTTTATTTCACAGATAACAACACCGGCTGGGCTGTGGGTGCATCAGGTACTATTCTCAAGACAACAAAAGGAGGAATAAACTGGACTAGTCAGATAAGCGGTACAGTAAATTCGCTATTTTCGGTATACTTTGCTGATAACAACACAGGCTGGACAATTGGGGACACCGGAATAATTCTGAAAACAACAAACGGCGGAACAAACTGGATATGTCAGGTAAGCGGAACAAATCATGAATTGAATTCTGTAAGTTTCGCAAACTGTAACACCGGATGGGCTGTGGGTGCAAACGGTATAATTCTCAGAACTACAAATGGAGGTATAAATTGGGTAACTATTTTATGCGGGGTAAATTACGTTTTGAATTCTGTTTATTTCTCAGACAGCGATACCGGATGGACAGTGGGGGGAAACGGTACAATACTCAAAACAACAACTTGCGGTAACTCTACCGGAGTTCAGTCTGTTTCCTTGGAGATTCCTTTCGGATACAATCTGAGACAAAACTATCCGAACCCGTTCAATCCTAACACAAAGATCAATTACGAATTACGAGTTACGAATTTCGTGACTCTTAAAGTTTATGATGTTTTAGGTCATGAAGTTACAACACTTGTAAATGAAAAGCAAAGTCCTGGGAATTATAAAGTTAAGTTCGACGGGAGTAATTTAGCGAGCGGGGTTTATTTTTATAAACTGACTGTGGGAGATTTTACAAATACGAAGATAATGATGCTCGTGAAATAAAATGACCGGTAAACTTCCGGAGTCTTAAAGACTCAGGAAGTTTGCTGATAACCGTAAAGTTTAAAGGTATTAATTATACATATAATTTTAAACTATCTATTAAGGAGAAAAAAATGAAGAAGATAATTTTTACTATAGCGTTGCTGAATTCTATAATATTTCTTATAGCATGCAGGTCTGCTTATTCACAGGTAACACAGGTCTGGGCAGAAAGATATTACGGAATCGGAAGTTCAAATGATAAAGCTGTTTCAGTTGTGACGGACGCAGGCGGAAATGCTTATGTTGCAGGCAAAAGCACGGGAAGCGCAACAGGTTTTGACTATGCTGTCATAAAATATAATCCGGCCGGTGTTGAACAATGGAGAGCAAGATACAGCGGTCCGGGAAATTCTACAGATGAAGCAAAGTCAATAGCGATTGACAGCACCGGAAATATTTATGTGACCGGCAGCAGCACCGGAAGCGGAACAGGTCCGGATTATGCCACAATTAAATACAACACGGACGGAGCGGAACAATGGGTCGCGAGATATAATGGTTCGCTGAATTCAGAAGATGTTGCATCATCAATTGCTGCAGACGGTTCAGGAAATATTTATGTGACCGGTTCCAGCGCCGGCACAGGAACGGATTTTGATTATGTAACAATTAAATACAATACAGCAGGTGTCCAGCAATGGGTTGCAAGATATAACGGACCCGGAAATATCAGCGACTATGCATCTGCTGTTACTATAGACAATGCGGGAAATGTTTTTGTTACAGGTAATAGTTATACCGAAAGTACAGATTTTGATTTTGCCACAATAAAATATAATTCAGCAGGCGTACAGCAATGGCAGGCAATTTATAACGGACCGGGTAACTATACTGACAATGCTGCTTCTATAATTACAGACGGCTCAGGTAATGTTTATATAACAGGAAGTATTGCAGTTAGCATGTCTGTTATTGATATGGCAACAGTAAAATATAATTCAGCAGGCATACAGCAATGGATTTCAAGATTAAGCAATGGATACGGAATATCAATAACTGCCGATCACTCAGGATATATTTATGTGACCGGGTATATTTTTGATAATCTGACCGGTGGTGATTATGCTACAGTAAAATATAATTCATCCGGTTCACAGCAATGGTTATCAAAATATAACGGACCCGGTAATTCAATTGATATATCTTCTTCCATTGCAGTTGACGGAACAGGAAATGTTTATGTGACAGGTTACAGTTACAGTAGCTTAACATATTCCGACTATGCAACAGTAAAATACAATTCAGCAGGAGTGCAGCAATGGGCTGCTGTATACAACGGTCAGGGATTTTCTTCTGATATTGCATACGCAGTTGCAGCAGATGTTTCCGGAAATGTCTATGTAACGGGATCGAGCGCAGGATGTTTTGCCACATTGAAATACAATTCTACAGGCTCACAGCAATGGGTTGTTAAATATATCGGTCCGATTAATACAGATGAGAGAGCAACTTCAGTTGCAGTTGACGGATCAGGAAATGTATATGTTACCGGATCAGGGTCAGGCGGAATAAGTACTGATCAGGATTATGTTACAATAAAATACAACCCGGCAGGAGCAGAGCAATGGGTTGCAAGATATAACGGTCCGGGTTATTCAAATGATAATGCTTATTCAATAGCAGTGGATGGTTCCGGTAATGTTTATGTGACCGGAGGAAGCACTTCATATTATACAGGGCTGGATTTCGCAACAATTAAATACAATGCCGCAGGTGAACAGCTTTGGGCTGCAAGATACAGCAGTTCGGAAATTTCAACTTCAGCTGATGCAGCATCTTCTTTGGCCTTGGATGTATTGGGAAATGTTTATGTGACAGGGTATATTACAAACGGTCTATCCAATTTTGATTATGCCACAATAAAATACAATTCAGCAGGTGTTCAAGAATGGGTTGTGATTTACGACGGATCAGGATTTTCTGATGATAAGGCATCAAAAATAACGGTTGATGGTTCAGGTAATGTATATGTAACCGGTTACAGTACAGGCAGCGGAACTTCCTCTGATTTCACTACAATAAAATACAGTTCATCCGGTAATCAGCTATGGGTTTCAAGATATAATGGTCCGGTGAATTCTACCGATATAGCTTATTCAATAGCATTAGACGATCTGGCAAATGTATATGTGACAGGTGAAAGTACGGGAAGCGGTACTTCATCAGATTTCGCAACTATAAAATATAATTCTGCAGGAGTGCAGCAATGGATCTCAAGATACAACGGATCCGCAAATTCAATTGATGCCGGTAATTCAATTGACACAGACAGCCTTGGAAATGTATATGTAACCGGGAACAGTACCAGCCTCGGAACATCTTTAGATTATACAACAATCAAATATAATACCGAAGGTGCAGTACAATGGATCTCAAAATATAACGGACCCTCTAATGCAGTCGATAATGCTGTATCAATTGCAGTAACAAGATCAGGAAATATTTATGTCACAGGCAACAGCCGCGGCACCGGAACAGGGACTTATGACTATGCTACAGTAAAATACAATTCCGCAGGAGCGGAAGAATGGGTTTTAAGATACAACGGTCCGGGTAATGCAGCAGACTATGCTTCTTCAATTGCAGTAGATGGAACGGAGAATGTTTATGTCACAGGTTACAGTACAGGTATAGGAACAAATTATGATTATGCTACAATAAAATATTCACCTCCGGTAGGAATCAATCAGATATCTTCTGAATTACTGTCGGGTTACAGTCTGAGTCAGAACTATCCCAACCCCTTCAACCCGAAAACAATTATCAG
>CAZLOL010000274.1:0-1547 GCA_964561045.1 uncultured Ignavibacteriaceae bacterium
CTGGTTTGGAAGCGATACCTGTACAGGCACGCCGATCTCTAATCACGGCGGAGATCCGGGTCCAATAATAGACAAAGACGGAAGACTGATATTGACCCATCAGGGAGGATTTGTACTTGGAATGTATTCAAATTATTCCACCGATCTCGGACAGACCTGGTCATCAAATTATCAGATCGCGGGAAATGATCAGGATAAGGGAAGTCCGGCTACGGATGCTATTCCTTCAAGTCCGTATTACGGAAGAACTTACCTGGTATGGACAAGATTCACTAACCCGTTTCCGATCGCTTTATCATATACAACAAACGGCGGCGTAAACTGGTCAGGTGTAATTCAGTTAAATAATTCCCAGCCGTCACATCAGTCATTGGGACCTGTAATGGTTGTCGGTCCGGGCGGTGTATGCTATGCAAGCTGGGCTTCATCAATTCTCACATCACCTTTTAATGAAGACTGCATTGGATTCGGTGTTTCCACCAACGGCGGTCTGAACTGGAGCAATAATGAATGCGCTTACGACTGCAACGGAATAAAATCTTCATCTCTGCCGCCGTGGGGAATCCGTGTAAACGGCTACCCGGCAATGGATGTTGACAATACCGGTGGTCCAAGAAACGGATGGATATACATTGTCACTGCTGAGAAAAATCTGCTTCCTGCGGGAAGCGATCCTGATATAGTATTTCACCGCTCCACTGATGAAGGTCAGACCTGGTCAGCCGGAGTGAGAGTAAATCAGGATCCTTTTAATAACGGGAAGATACAGATTCTGCCCGCGATTAATGTTGATCAGAACGGCGGGATCAATGTTGTTTACTTTGACAACAGGAACATCAGCCTTGATTCTTCGCAGGTTTATTTATCCCGTTCGACTGACGGAGGAGTAACGTGGAGGGATTATTTAATCAGCGACCATAACTTCAAGCCGAAGGGAATAGCCGGTGCAGGTTCCGGTAATCAGGGTGATAATATAGGAGTCACATCCGTAGGAAAAAAACTCTGGCCTGTCTGGATGGATGACAATACCGGCATTTATCAGATCTGGACAGCGTCAATTGATCTTACAACCATTGGAATTACACAGTTAAGTAATGTAGTTCCTGACGGATACATACTTGAGCAGAATTATCCGAATCCGTTTAATCCTGTTACGAATTTGGAATTTGGGATTCCGAAATTGGGATTTGTTTCTTTAAAGGTATATGATCTGATTGGCAAAGAGGTGAAAACTTTAGTCAGTGAAAATTTGAATGCAGGGAGATATAAAGTTGAATTTGACGGAAACAGTTTATCGAGCGGGATTTATTTTTATACACTGGAAACAGAAGGATTTTCTGAAACAAAAAGGATGATATTTTTAAAATAAATTTCATAATGTTTTTAGAAATCCGGATCCTTTAGTAAAGGGATCCGGATTTTTTTTTATCTTTTATGGAAGTAACATAAGGAATTTTCTCCGGGCTCTGAAGTGAGTTTGAATAAACTTTTTTAAGCTTGCTTTATTAAACATAAGATCTGGGAAGACGAAAAACTATTACCTGAAG
>CAZLOL010000274.1:1647-5012 GCA_964561045.1 uncultured Ignavibacteriaceae bacterium
TAAGCTTGCTTTATTAAACATAAGATCTGGGAAGACGAAAAACTATTACCTGAAGTTAAACACCAGCGGAAATATAAATACTACAATGACAGTCCATAAACTGTAAACAGTCAGGAATTTTGAAATTATTTTTTCAACTTCTTCAAGCTCACTTTTATTAAGCATTATCCTGAATAATTTATAAGTAACAAGCAGGAGATTTGTAAGGATCAGGATATTTCCTCCAAGGACAGCAAGACGGTTCGGAGTAATTCCCCATTCCGAAATTCTGAATAAGATCGCTGACAATGCAATGCAGTTTACGATTACCGTTACGGCAGACAGAAGAAATAAAATCAGGATCTCGGCGCGGTTTCTGTTTGAGCGGGAAGTCTCAGCTACAGAAAATACAATTAATGACATCACAGCTATTAATAGTACGTTGAATATCAGGAGAAATTCCCTGTCACTGTAAGGATCTTTTCCGGTTACAATTATTGCTATGAGAAAAGTGATAAGTGTAATTAAAACAAGCGGGCTGAATATCTTTGCGATCAACGGTGAAACTCTGTTTACTAAATGCGGGTTTTTTCTGATCACGTACGTTCCTACAACCGGCAATGCTGCAAGACCGGGTATGATAACGAACTTCCCGTAAAATTCAGAGATCTGAAGGCCAATCAGCGAAAATAGTCCATGTGTGACGGCTGTCAGCGCAAAGCCCGCTATCACTATGATAGTTGTCAGGACAATAATGTCACCGTTGAATCTTAAGAAGTCCAGTCTTTTCCGGTAATCGTTAAGTCCGGCTCCGGCAAATGCAAATCCTAATACAGTCCAGAGAAATAACGGAAGATGAATGCACGACAATTTTAAAGTGTCGCTTGAGTCGTTCACAGGAAGTATGTTTATGAAAACTGCGGAAATTAAAAACACGGATGATGTTATCATGATTTTTCTTTTAGACAGATTATCCTTCCATGCGAAATAAATTGCTAGTATCGGAAAAACAATAAAACCTGTGTTTCTCATATAAAAAATTGTTTCATCTAAGGAAAAAATGTAAGGGATTTTTGCAAGTAAAGCTGCAATCAGGGAAGCAATGATCACAAACTTCAGTTCTCCCCGTTCGCTTCCGGGAATCTTCGTATTGTTTTCATAATTGAGTCTCTCATTCCAGAAATCAGCAAGCTGATTATTTATTAATTCAGGATAAATTAAATTAAATTCACGCCTGAAAGCTGAGGGGTTCAGCCTGTATAATTTTTCAAGCTCTTTAGTATCGTTAATGCCTGCTATTATATTTTCTTTCATTATTTAATAAAAAAATTAACGGAATTTTGGTAAATTCAATAAAAAGTCTTGATATGAATTTAAGTTTTTGTTTTCATCTTAATTGTTTTTAATTAACTGCTCAAGAGCATTTAAATGATTTTTAAAAGCTCTGCTGCCTGAATCTGTAACAGAATAAGCTGTATTCGTTTTTTTCCCTATAAACTTTTTTTTAATTTTCAGGTATTTGTTTTTTTCAAGCGCACTGATGTGACTGGCAAGATTTCCATCAGTAACATTCAGCATTTGCTTCAAAGTATTGAAGTCAGCCGAGTCGCTGACAACAAGGATTGACATGACTCCCAGCCTTATCCTGCTCTCTAAGACTTTATCAAGATTTTCTATAATATTCTTCAAAGTTAAGCTCTTTCATATTTTAGATATACATAAATTCCGTAAATCAAATGGAGTATTCCGAATCCGATCATCCAGATCAAGAGAGGATACACTGTAACGAAAGCAGCGAAGATCCCGAGACAGATCTCAATTACACCAAGCTGGGCAATTTCATTGAAGGTGAACTTGCTTATATTTATAAGTGCAAGACCATAGAATGCAAGCATTGCAGAAACTATCAGAAAATAGATTCCGTAATAAAAAAGTATCATACAGAATATTCCCCCGGTAACTAAAAAAATGAAAAAGTTTACAAAAACTCTTTTTGCCATACTGTCCCAGAAAATTATACTTTTTCTTTTAGCATTGCGGGATGAAAAATAAATTGTAAGTATCAGAGCAAGAATAAAGACTGAGATGAGTATTATAAAGAGGTCGTTCACGCTGAAAGGCAGCCTCTCTTTTGACTGAAGCATAATCCCCGGTACTTGTTCAAAAATTCCGACATCAAAATAAATGCTGATGAATACAGCACCCAATATTGCGGCTGCACCCGCAGCAATTCCTGCCATTCCGCTTAGCGAAACAAACCTGGATGATCTCTGCATCAGGATTTTTATCTCGTTGAGTGTTTCCAGCTGATCTTTATTGTTTTCCATTTTCTGATTTTAATCTATATTAGAAAGTGCTTTGTAGTACAAAGTTACTTTAAACAAATTATTATGTCAAGAGGAAAACAGGGTGAAAATTTAGCGTTCTATATTAAATACTTTGTGTTAGATTTTTATTTTACCGGAAAAAAACAAATAATATTACTGGAATTTTTCACAATACTTTTTTTTGCAGAATTACGAAGACTTATGTTCGCAGAAATTCACTCAAATAAGAACACTTAAAATTCTGCAGTCACAAATTTCGTAATTCTGAGATAAATAATAAGCATAGCTTACTTAACTGTAAATAATAGAGGATCTTTTAATCTTCAAAAAATTTGTTGTGGCGGAACTTTTTTTCCATTTTTTGAAATATATTTCACAAACTTACTCAAAACTTCAAAAATACCGAATTATTTTTCAGTTATGCTTTTAGTAATACCTCTGTTTTAAGCTCATTTTTAAATATTTTGTTTTGGCACGGGCATTGATGTTAATTGTAGTAAAACTAAAAAACAAAAGGAGATAATAAAATGAACGTAGTAAAATTCAAAAAAAATTCAGATTTGATCAGTGATACATTAAATTCAGTTTTTAGCAGCCCGTTATTCGAGAAATGGGAAAATTTAAATCCAGCCGGTAATTTCACCCCAAAAGTAAATATCAGCGAAAACAGGGATAATTTCAAAATTAAACTCGAATTACCGGGACTTACAAAGGAAAATGTAAAGCTGGCAGTAGAAAATAGTGTATTAACTGTAACCGGATCTAAAAAAGAAGAAACCAAGACCGAAGATACTAATACTATCGTTAATGAAATCTATTACGGAGAATTCAGCAGAAACTTCAATCTTTCAAAAGATATTAAGATCGATGCTATAGATGCAGAATTCAAAGACGGTGTTTTAAATATCACCCTACCTAAAGTAGAAGAAGCAAAACCGGTTGTAAAAGAAATCAATATTAAATAAGTACAGTATATTTATATATCATTAGTTTCATTCAGGTAAGGTTTTGTAAATCTAATACTTACTGTTCTATTTAGTAAAAAAGGTTATAAAAATA
>CAZLOL010000275.1:0-1905 GCA_964561045.1 uncultured Ignavibacteriaceae bacterium
AGTTGTTAAAAAATTTTCTTACCATTTTGAGTAGAATTTAACTTGTAAGTGACTATAGTGTGATTTTCGATATTTTGGGATTTTCTGTGAAAAAAATGTCGTATACATAGATCAAATTTAATTTAGTATTGAATGAATTGATAGTTATGAATAATTTAAAATTATGAAAGATAATAAGGAAATATTATGCGAGTTAACGAACATGCTAAAAATCATTTTCAATAAGGAATCATTGAAAATAATTTTATATGGCTCTTATGCCCGAACGACTGAAACCGAAGAATCGGATCTTGATTTCGTGGTATTAACAAATTTTACCGACGAGGAAATTCGAGAAAAAGAAAAGAAGGTTACTGATATTTCTGTTGATCTGTCTCTGAAATATGATTTAGTAATATCATTTATAGTTATAAATTTAGATTTCTATAAAAAATATTTAAATGTTCTGCCCTTTTACAAAAATATCGAAACAGAAGGTATTGAGGTGTATGGAAGATGAAGTAATTGAGTTAGCAAAGTACCGGCTTGACAAAGCAAGAACGGATTTGTCAAATGCAGAGCTAAATTTTCACTACCAATTTTTTCACAATCAATCAACCGTTCATAAAACTCAATATTTCATTCTGTAAGAGCACTTCTCTCCTTTGATAAATTCGATTCAAAAAAACATACCGGAATAATTTCATATTTTAATAAGAATTATATTAAGACCGATAAAATCGAAAAAGAGTATTCCGAGATATTAATGTCTGCCGAAAGAATTAGAATTAATACTGATTATAATGACTATTATGTTGTTACAAAGCAGCAATCCGAAACACAACTGTTAAATGCTAAGAAATTCTTCGATAAAATGAAGAAATATATTGGCATAACATTTGGTGTTAACTATACAAATTAATGTGGTTCCGGAATTATTTAAATAAAAACTCAGCAAACCCTCCTTGGATCATCGAATAAACTTAAACTAATTAAATTTCAAATCCGAAATCCCAAATTTGAAAATCTTCTTCATTGTAATTTCAAACCCATCTGAGTAATTTATTCTAATCAAAGCATAAATAAATAAATGAGTAATAAATCCCCCCTTACAGGATCTTACAAAAACATATTAGTATCTGAAATTGAAAATCCAAAAGCTTTAAAAACAGGTTTGATCCGTCTTAACCGTCCGGATGTTTTAAATGCATTAAACATAGAGCTGATGTCCGAAGTAATAGAAGCACTGGAAGCATTTGACAAAGATGCAGAAACCGGGTGTATGGTGCTGACAGGAAGTGCGAAAGCATTTGCAGCAGGTGCAGATATAAAAGAAATGGCTGATGCTTCAGCAGTGGAAATGCTTCTTCGAGATCAGTTCGCCAAATGGGACAGGATAAGAAAGATCAAAAAACCAATCATAGCCGCTGTAAGCGGATTTGCACTTGGCGGCGGATGTGAACTTGCAATGACATGTGATATGATAATTGCTGCCGAAAGCGCAAAATTCGGTCAGCCGGAAATAAATCTAGCAGTTATGCCCGGAGCAGGCGGAACGCAGCGGCTCACAAAAGCAATCGGCAAAGCCAGGGCAATGGAAATGATACTGACCGGAAAAATGTTCACGGCGAAAGATATGTTCATTGCCGGGCTTGTTACCAGAGTAGTTGATAATGATGTTTATCTCGATGAAGCTATTGAGCTCGCAAATGAAATTTCTTCCAAGCCTACCATTGCTGTTCAGCTTGCAAAGGAAGCAATATTAAAATCTTTTGATTCGACTATTGAATCAGGTCTTGAATTTGAGAGAAAGAATTTCTATCTGCTGTTTGCAACCGAAGATAAATTTGAAGGAATGAAAGCCTTTGTAGACAAGCGAAAAGCGGAATGGAAAGGGAAATAATTAATTTCAAATTACAAATTTCA
>CAZLOL010000275.1:2005-4998 GCA_964561045.1 uncultured Ignavibacteriaceae bacterium
AATTACAAGTTTCAAATTACAAGTTTCAAATTACAAGTTTCAAATTACAAGTTTCAAATTACAAGTTTCTAGCTGCGGGTTACAAAAATATGGGTTATAAAAAGAATAACAATTAACGAATAACAATTAACGAATAACGAAAACAGATCATCAATAATCGAAACATCATTTTAACAACAAAACGGTTCATATATTGAGACATATTTTTTTTGGAATAATATTTTTTATTACTGTCTGTTTGAATAATTCTTATTCTCAGAACGGATCCGATAAAATCATTAGCGGTACAGGTTACGACGATCTGAATGCTGAACAGATAATTGAAAAGTTCAAGCCGGCTTTGATCTCGATATGGATGAATGAAAAGAACTTCTATTCTTACACAACATATTCAAGTATTGATACCACTATATTAAATGGAAGCGGATTCATTTTAAACGAAGACGGACTGATAGGAACGAATTATCACGTAGTGGAGAGAATAGACAGTCTGCTTGTAAAGACAAGCGACGGAGTTTTTTACAATGCGGACCTTATCTATACTGATGAGATCAATGATTTTGCAATTATAAAGATCATTGATTCGACAGGAAAGAAATTCCCTTCAGTTACATTGGGAAACACATCTGATATAAAAGCAGGGCAGGAAGTATTTGCGATCGGAAGTCCGCTTGGGTTTGAATACACAATCTCTTCCGGGATCATTGCCGCTATCAGGGAGAAAGAGAAGGTCAGCTTTCAGGATCCGGTGACTTATGAAACGAGGGATAAAGTATTTGAAAAAGTACTGCAGATAACCGCAGCTATTTCACCCGGCAACAGCGGCGGCGCACTTTTCAATAAAAAAGGTGAAGTCATTGGAATTACAACTTACACTTATATCGGCTACGGTAACTTGAATTTTGCAGTTGCCATAGACGGATTTAAGAAACTCAAAGACCTTGTGGAATCAGAGGATTTTTTTAATATTGAAGAAGTGAAGCTGAAAAAGGAAGAAAACCTTTTTACCAGTAATTACAAACTGGCATCTGATCTGAAATCGCAGCTGAACTATGACTGGTATTATTCAAAGCAGAAGGACACAATGAAAACAATCGACTCCTTTATCGTAAGGCAGGATTCAATTAACAGGAAAAATCTAATCAGGGCTGAGAATTATTATTTGAAATGCCTGGACTTGAAGCCGGATACATTTATTGTATATCAGGATCTTCTTGATATGTATGTTTTCACTGATAATTCAGCCAAAGCCGAAGAACTTTACAAAAATATTCGGCTCAGATTTGATTCAGACAGTCTGCTTAACCTGCTTTCATTAAATCTGGCTTCTGCCTATTCAACATCAAAAGATTACAGCAGGGCAATTCAGTTCTATGAAAAAATGCTTATGCAGGATACCACTCAATATTATATTTACTATCAGATCGCAAATCTCTATAGTAAAATGGAAGATGATGAAAGGGCAGTCAGGGAATATAAAAAACTTCTCAAGCTGGATTCAAATTATTCAGATGCTTATGTGCAGCTCGGGAAAATTTATTACGAAAAATACAAAAATACAGGAAGGGCGAAAAAATATTTTCAGACAGCTTACGAAAAAGAATTATACATGTCGGGCTATACGCCTTATAATTCCGATATCCATTACTATCTCGGCATGATCGCAGTAAAAGAAAGCAGAAAGATGGATGCAATTCTAGCTTATATTGATCTAAAGAATGCTTATGACGGTTCCGGTGATATCAGTGCCAGAAAAGTGGAGCTGTATAAGGCAATCCAAAAAATGGATGAATGATTTGCTATGTGCGATCTGCAAAATTCTACGGAATAAAAAGAATTGAAAACAGCTGTGAAATAAAAGAAGGTAAAAACAGAGGAAGAAAATTGTCAGATGTTATGCAAAGATGACAACCGGAGAAAAGCCGGTAAATATTAAACTGTAAAAAATGAATTTCAAATTGAATTATGAAATAATACTTTTAATATTAAAGCTCTTCGATTGAAATACAAATATGTATAGCGGACAATTAATTGATCATTAATACTTTTAATTTTTAATTTTTAACTTTCAACTAAACTTATTTTGATAAAAACATTTGATGTAATAATAGTCGGTGCTGGCGGAGCAGGTCTGCGTGCTGCAGTAGAGATACCGAAGGAATATTCATGCGCAGTGATCTCCAAAGTATATCCGCCGAGGTCACATACAGGAACTGCTCAGGGCGGTGTTTGCGCTGCACTTTCCAATATGGAAGAAGACAGCTGGGAAAATCATGCATTTGATACTGTGAAGGGAAGTGATTATCTCGGAGATCAGGATTCAATAGAAGTAATGTGCAGAGATGCGATAAGAGCAATCATTGAACTTGAACACATGGGTATGCCTTTTTCGAGAAACAAGGAAGGTCTGATTGCACAGAGATATTTCGGAGGTCATACAAAGCCGGCTGATAAAAATGATCCTTACGGAAAAAGAATTCCCGTCAAGCGTTCCTGCTTTTCTGCTGACAGAACTGGTCACGTGATGCTTCAGACACTTTTTGAAAATTCGATAAAGAATCAGGTGACATTTTTCTCGGAATATTTTGTAACGGAATTACTTATGGAAAACGGAGTCTGCAAAGGCGTTGTAGCGATGGATATAGCAACGAGCGAGATACATATTTTTCAGGGAAAGGCTGTCATGTTTGCTACCGGCGGTTACGGCAGAGTATTCAGGATCACATCAAATTCACATGCCGGTACCGGAGACGGAATGGCTCTTGTATATAATGCAGGACTTCCTCTTGAAGACATGGAGTTCTTTCAGTTCCATCCAACAGGTTTATGGAAACTCGGAATACTTGTAAGCGAAGCTGCAAGAGGTGAAGGCGGAATTTTAAAAAACAAGGATGGCGAAAGATTCATGGCGAGATATGCACCGTCAGTAATGGACCTTGCTCCGAGAGATATGGTATCGAGAGCAATCATAAGTGAGATAAGAGAAGGAAGAG
>CAZLOL010000276.1:0-4997 GCA_964561045.1 uncultured Ignavibacteriaceae bacterium
TCAACAAACTCAACAAACTCAACAAACTCAACAAACTCAACAAACTCAACAAACTTAAGAAATCATTTTCGAAACGATCTTCCCAGAAAGAAAGCACAGAGGGACTCCTCCTCCGGGATGTGTATTCCCGCCAACGAAATATAAATTATCAAATCTGCCAGATTTATTCTTTGGTCTTTTCATCAGTGTATATAATGAATTTGAAGATAATCCGTATATAGATCCGTGTTCTGAATTGTAAGCTTTCAGAAAATCATCCGGTGTGAATATCTCGCAGAAATTTATATGATCCGATAATTTTCCTTCCGGTACTTCGGTAAAGCTTTCTATTTTCTTAAGTACTTTATCCCTGTAATACTGTTTGTTTTCCAGAGTCCATTTAAAATTATTATTTATAAAAGGTGCATTTACAAGTATAAACCAGTTCTCGCAGCCATCCGGTGAATCTGCTGTCTCATCTTTTTTAGAAATTGAAATATAAACAGTCATATCATCTGCAGGTATTTTTTTTTCAAAAATATCTATAAACTCTTTTTCATAATCTTCAGAGAATAAAATGTTGTGATGTGAAAGATCTTTGAATTCTTTACTCATTCCAATCAGCATTATGAATCCGGAACAGGACCAGTCATCATTTTCAAAATATTCTTCATCCGCAAGTTTCTCATTACCCGTAAAGTTGGATACTATAATATCAAAATTATTTTCCTCATGGAAATCAGATTCCATTTTCTTAAAAAATAGCTTTGAAATATTCCTGCCTGAAATATCAGTATCAGCGAGCTCACAACCGTAATTAATTCTGACATTCATTTCTTTACAGAGCTTTTCCAGTGCTTCTGCAATTTTATAGATTCCTCCTTTTACATACCATGCACCGAATTTAAATTCAACATAAGGAATAATCGAAAAAAACTGAGGCGCAAGATAAGGGGTTGAACCATTATAGGTAGCAAACCGGTCCATGAGCTGTTTAAGCTTTTTGTTTTTAAAAAATTTATTGGAAAGGTCATTTATAGATCTTCCTGATATGAACTTAGTAATGTTAAGCAATCCTTTCTTTGATAAATAATTTCTGATCTTAAACTCATCTTTAAGAAAACTATCTTCAGAGAGATCATAAAATATTTTTCCGTAATCAAGATACCTGAAAAAATTATTCTTTTCAATTACACCAAAAACATTCTCCAGCTCAGCAGTTAATAATTTCTCATCACAATAAGAATTAAATACAGTACCGTCATTCCAGAAATATCTGCATGAATTATCGAGTTCAATCAAATCAAAATAATCCTTAATATCTCTTCCAATCTCCTCAAAAAATTCCCTGAAAACATGAGGCATTGTAATAAGACTGGGTCCGGTGTCGAATCTGTAGCCGTCTTTAGTAAATTCATTCATCTTACCGCCGGGCTTAAGATTCTTTTCGAATATCTCTGCATTAAATCCTTTGTGTGCGAGATAAACTGCCGTAACCATTCCGCCAATGCCTGCACCGCAGACAATTACTCTTTTCATAATTCCGCAATGGTTACTCCGGAATCGCCTTCGTTCCAGTTTCCAAGACGAAAAGACCTCACATACCTGTTCCCTTTCAGCTGCTTCTTTACTTCTTCTCTCAGTTTACCGCTTCCTTTGCCGTGTATTATGCTGACTTCTTTAAGCCCGTTATTGACTGAATCATAAATGAATTTTTCAAGTGCATCACCGATCTCATGTGAAAACTTCCCGCGGAAATCTATTGATAATTCAACCTTTCCATCATTGATCTCTATATTTGATTTCCCTGAAATTTCTCTTGAGGCTTCTTTCCTGCTAATTTTTTCGAGATCTGAAATATCAGCTTTTACGATCAGTCCGTTCATGTTCACAGAAACATGTCCGTTCGATATATCAAGCACTTCGCCTGTAGAAAAGGAATTTTTTATCCTGACAATATCGCCTGCTTTTATTTTTTCAAATACAACCTTAATATCATCTTTAACGCTTTCTAGCTCCGTTAACTTCTCAGCTTCTTTTTTAAATTCAGTCTTTATTTCTTTCGGTGTATGTTTGTCTTCCCTGATTTCCTTAATGGTTTTTTCTATCAGCTTATTTGCATCTTTTATAATTTTATCAGCATCTAATTTTGCCTTATACTTTAATTCCTTTTCGTTTTTTGTTATCTCCTTTATCTTGCTTTCATACAGATTTGTTAGTGCAACCAGCCTGGAGTTTTCCAGATCTGATTTGTTCTTCAATATTGTATAATTCTGCTTGGTTTCATTCAGATCCTTAAGAAGATCTTCGAGCCGGCTTTCGTTTTCATCAAGATATTTATGAGATTCAGAAAGTATTGATTCCGGGAAATCATATTTTCTTGCAATTTCGAAAGTGAAGCTTTGTCCAGGTACGCCTATTACAAAATTAAAATTAGGTGATAGAGTTTCAACGTTAAATTCCAGCGAAGCGTTTTCAATCTTATCTGTATTATATGCAAACTCCTTCAGCTCACTGTTGTGTGTTGTTACTATTGTTGTTGAATTCTTTTCAGAGAAACTTTTCAGTATTGAAGCTGATAAAGCGCTTCCAAGAACAGGATCAGTTCCGCTGGCAATCTCATCTATCAGTATAAGCGACCTGTCATCAGCATTATCTATGATCTCTTTTATGGATTTCAGATGAGAGCTGAAAGTACTGAGATCATTCTCAAGCGATTGTTCATCTCCGATGCTGATATATATTTTATCAAAAATCTTAAATTCACTTTCCGGATCAGCAGGAATAAGAATTCCTGACTGAAGCATAAGCTGATTTAGTCCGACAGTTTTTAATACGACCGTTTTCCCTCCGGCATTAGGACCTGAAATAACCAGTGTATTATATTCGTCACCGATAAGCAGATTCAAAGGAACTACTTCACTTCTTTTATGTGTCTGCAGAAGAACGGGGTGGTATGCATTCAGAAGATTCAGCCTTTGTTCGCTGATAACAGGTTTTACTGAAATAGTTTCAATAGCAAATTTTGCTTTTGCCTGAATGAAATCTATTTCCGAAAGTATATCTATGTTAGATTTTATTTCTTCCGTATGAGCCGAAAGCTGAACCGCCAATTCACGGAGAATTCTTTCAATTTCTCTTTTCTCTTCAAAATGAAGTTCTGTTAACTCATTGTTTAAATTTATAGATTCCGTCGGCTCTATAAAGACAGTTGCTCCGGTAGCGGATGAACTGTGAATAATGCCTTCTACATTTCTCTTATTCTCAACTTTTACGGGGATCACAAACCTTCCGTCTCTCTGTGTCACAATATCTTCCTGTGCAAATTCCTTTTCCGAAACTCTCTTTAAAATATTAGCTAATGTCTTTCTGAGTCTTTCCGAATGAGTATTTATTTGTTTCCTTATTTTGTTAAGAACCGCTGAAGCGGAATCTTTGACTTCACCATTCTCATCAATTGTTATTTCAATATTATGTTCTAAAACCTTATCAAAAAATAAATTTTCAGTAATTGCGGAAATCAAATGAGTATCAATGCCAACTGTCTTTGGAAGATCCCCTGTAAGTTTTTTTACTTTACGTGAAACTCTGAGAAATTCAAGGAGATGAAGAAACTCAATAGGGGAGATGAAATATCCTTCGATCTTCATTTTGCTGACGGATTTTCTTATATCTTTAAGACCGTCAAGAGGAAGATCACCGGCTGTATTAAGTATATCTTTCATCTCAACAACCTTATCAAGCTCTGTTCCGAGAAGATCTGTTTCAGTATAGAATTTAATTGAATCACATCTTTCAATGCCGAGATCAGAATAAGCAAAATGTTTGACTCTGTTTACTATTCTGTCAAATTCAAGTTTATTTTTTAATTCCTGATTTTCCATGGTTATTTAATTGCAGTAAAAATAATATTATTCATTTCCTCATAAAATCCTTTTGCATCCGGGAAGAACTTTTCTAAATAGTCATAAACTTCCGGAGCAATAATGATTACACTTGAGCGGAACTTTGACCTGTCTACAGTTTCTTTACCAAACAATGTAAAAGTGCTTGTAGTAAAAATCAGAAACAGACTGGATAATATAAGCCCTTTAAATATCCCAAGTATTACTCCGAGTATTTTATCAAACGATCTTGTAACAGCATTAAGCCTTGATATTTTTCCTGCAAGATAAACAGATATAAAATAACAGCTTAATATCACAGCAACAAAAGATATAAGACTTACAAGCTTTGGCTCTAATTTCAAAAAATTGAATACTGTAAGGATCTTGTCATTATACTTTGTTGCAATGATGAGACCTGCTATAATACCGATCAGAGAAAAAATGCTCCTCAATAAACCGTACTTTAATCCGAACAGAGCCGGGATAAGTATAAGCACAATTATAATTACATCAAGTGTATTCAAAATAATTTGTTAATAAAGGCGGGATTGATTACGGAGCAAATGATAAAGGATAAAGATGAAGTATATTTATTAAGATAGTTTGCTTTTCAGAATATCCTGTATGATCTTTCCGTCAATCTTACCTTTTAATTGTTTCATTGCTTCACCCATTGCTTTTCCAAAATCTTTTTGAGAAGTAATTCCTGAATCCGCTAAAATTTTTAATATTATGCTTTCTGCTTCTTCAGATGACATCTGCTTTGGCAGATATTCACTAATTATGGACAGCTGTGAATTTTCCTTATCGACAAGGTCCTGCCTGCCGGCATTGCTAAACATCTCAATTGATTCTCTTCTCATCTTTGCCTGTTTGCTTAAAAGCTGGATCTCTTCCTCTTCGGTCATTTCCCGGTTCATTCCGGACTTATCCATCTTCAGTATCTCAGCACGAATAGAACGAAGAGTATCAACTCTGGTATTATCCTTTGCCTTAAGAGCAGTATTCAGATCTTCGTTTATTTTATTCTTTAAACTCATTCTTGATTACCTTAGTTTTTTGATCGGAAATTTGTAAATAGTTAGTAGTTAATAGTTAGTAGTTAATAGTTAGTAGTTAATAGTTAGTAGT
>CAZLOL010000277.1:0-2803 GCA_964561045.1 uncultured Ignavibacteriaceae bacterium
AATGATAAAATACATAATTGCTTCAATTCTGTTTACACTATTAGTCACATCATCAGGATGCTCTTCAGGTCAGGAAGAAGCCGCATTCAAATTCGGAATCGGCAGGTACAGATTCACCATGTCAGACAGCGCCGGAAAGAAGATGGCGGAAGGAATTCTTGAAGTTAAAACTTATGCTTCAGATAAAATTTCCGGGACTTATGAATTCACCAATATATATGAAAAGGATTTCCCCGGGCTGAGCACTATGGACGGACTCTTTGAAGGAAATGTGATCCCTTCCGAAAAGAGAGTTTTCATAAATACCAACCCGAGAATAGCCGACGCAAATATATTCTGGAATATGCAGATCAGGAAGAATTCAGTGTCGGGAGAATGGAATTTTTCGGCGTTCAGGGGAGCTATGAACAAAGGAAAAGTAAAGATATTTAAACTATGATGTAATGAATGTAAATTGTATATGGTTTTGGTGAAAATTAATATTTTTTTTTATATTACAATGATTATTTTACATAAAAAATCATTTATAAACCTAACCTAAATAATTATGAAAGTGAAATCATTTACATTCTTGTTCATCGTTTCAGTTTTTATTTTATTTTTATTTATACTTGCCTCAAAAGAATCAAAAGCCTATCCGAGATTTGCAGCATACACAGGAGATAAGTGTATGGACTGTCATGTCGATCCTACCGGCGGTACAATGAGGAACAGCGGCGGCATCGGATTTGCAAAGAAAAATCTGAACATGGACATGTTCAAAAAGATCTCCGAAAAAACACAGTTCAATCCTAAAATCACTGATGCAATTTCTGTCGGCGGCGATGTAAGGGTTGCACAGGTTGACAATCAGGTAGACGGTTATTCGAATTTTAATTCCTTCCTTGCAATGCAGGGGGATCTCTATGTAAATGCAGAGCTGAATAAAGTTCTGAATGTGTTTGTGACTTCCGGCATAGACATTCCCGGCGTGGACGCGCAGTATGAAGTTTACGGAATGATATCAAATCTTCCGGCTAATACTTATTTCAAGGTTGGTTTGTATAAACCCGATTACGGTATTAAAATAGTCGAACACCGCGCTTATCAGAGAAAATATTTATGGAACACTCCTTATAATACAAACACCGGATTTGAGCTCGGCATTTCTCCTGAATGGTTTTCCATGAATGTAGGTTTGTATAATCCGATGAATAATGATTTCCTGGAACTTGATCCCCATAAAATGTTCGTCGGGAATACTGATCTTAACTTTGCTTTCAATAAACTCTTCTTCAATCTGAACGTCGGAGGTTCTTTCTTCAACAATCCGCATAATACCAGTGACAGTACTTTCACTTCCACCATTACCGCAGTCAATCAGGGATTCGGGGGATATACAAGACTTGGATTTCTCAGGCGAATAGCATTTCTCGGTGAAGTGGATTTTCAGCAATATACATCCGATTATCCAATGGTACGGAGCATGTTCGGATATGCCGAGCTGAATGTGATCGTAGTGAAGGGAGTTGAGATAAGGAGCCAGTATGAATATTACGACAAGAACCGGGACATCACGGGAGATCATATTCAGAGGATCAGCGGAGGTGTCGGACTGTTTCCTTTCTTCGGTTTTGAAACTGAGCTGATGGTGCGCTTCCCTATTGAAGATCCTGAAAAACAAAATGATGAGTTTCAGTGGAACTTTCATTTTTATTTTTAAACAATTTAATTATACGGAAACCTACGAATACCGGCAGGACAGATAATTTTGTCTGACAATGATGCAGAAAAATGTATTTCAAAAGACAGACAGGAATGTCTGTCCTGCTGGTTGGATTATCTTTTTCAGAAGCTTCCAAATAATAAATGACAGAAGTTTTGCGTAACATCAGCTTTTATTTTCATTTTTAATAAAGATCATAAATACCGGAACACTTTGCGGTCAATTGTATCTTCTGACTGTGAATGAGTTTCTATAAATGAATATTCAGAATTATTAAGCGGGTAAAATAATTAAAGTTTTTATTTAATGTTAGTTTGAATATTTTAATGCATTAATTAAAGATCTGTAACTGGAAACATAAATTTTATTTTAATCAGTAAAAATTTTAATGAATAAATTTTATTCCGTACTCTTAGCAATTGGTTTATTAATATCTCTCAGCAGCAGCACAAAAGCCCAGCCGAAATTAACACTGAATGTAATAGCAGGATATTCGCAGCCGTTAGGCGATTTCAATAACGGCATCGGAATAAATGATACCGTTTCCAGTGAGTGGCCGTATATGATGAGAACAGCTTACAACATCGGTGTTTCCGGAAAATACATCGTGAACAAGAAGAAGAACATAAAAATCGTGCTGGGTCTGATCTATAACGGATTTAAGAACTGGGGAGATCTTGCAGTTACAACAGACAACGGCTCCGGTTTCTATACAACCGATACGGTTCAGTTCCGTCCGAAAGTCGCTATCTTAGCCCTCTCACTCGGAGGTGAATACAGTTTTAATCCTAAAGCAACTTTCAATCCTTTCGCAGGAATTGATTTCACTACGAATTTTTTCAGCGGTTCATATCAGTCAAACCCAAGCAGCAATTTTCAGCGGTCACAGCTGAAGGCTGAAACAAGATTCGGACTCAACTTCGGCGGAGGCGTTGATTATAATATAAGTAAATATGTCGGGGCTGTCTTAGGTGTGAAATACTGTATGGCAAACCTAATTGGCAAAGGCGGTGAATCCGATGTTACTTCCTATCAGGTTGCATTAAACGACGAATCAAACGGAACTAAGGATGCGAGAAATATTTCTTACTTTCAGTT
>CAZLOL010000277.1:2903-4973 GCA_964561045.1 uncultured Ignavibacteriaceae bacterium
GTATTATGTATTAGGAATTTATTAATGTGATTAAATTAGAACACAATAATTTAATGATTTTTTAATCTGAAAAAGATTAAAAAAATAATTCCTTTAATTATTTTTACTTTATACTTATTACTTAATACCAAATACCAAATACCCAATTCTAAAAAATGACCGGATTAGAAAAACTCATACATCAAAAAATCTCCCGCAGGGAACTCTTAAAGAAATCCGGAAAAGCTTCGGCATTTCTCACAATTGGATCAATTCTCCCCGATGAGTTTTTAAACCTTGGTTTGTTTCGTGAAAAAAAGAATACAGCAACTGATAATATTTTTTTCAAACCGGTTGATGCTTCGGATGAAGACAGATTTATTCTTCCCGAAGGCTTTAAGTATGAATATATAAGGATATGGGGAGATAAGATAACGGATACGGATTATTTCGGATACAATAATGACTTTGTCGGATATATTCCGATTGATTTTCTTCAGGGTGGAAATAATTCAACTGACGGACTTTTAGTAGTGAATCACGAATTCCCTTCTCCTCTTTTCATAAATAATTATTCGGATGAGGATTTTAAAAAAGGAAGAATTAAGACAAAAGAAGAAATTGACAAGGAAAAAAAGAGCGTCGGCATTTCAATCTTCAGAGTGAAAAGAGATAACGGTAAATGGAAATTCATTAATGATGAGAAATATAACCGCCTGATCGATGCAGATACTCCCGTAAAGATATGCGGCAAAGCTGCCGGCTCTGATGTTATGAAATCTGCAGGATATGCAAAAGGCACCCTCGCCAACTGCAGCGGAGGACTGACTCCATGGGGAACCTTTCTCAGCGGCGAAGAAAACTTTCAGGATTATTTCGTTTCTGATAACGTATGGGAATACAGATGGAATGATACTATTAAAGATGCCGTCACAGAACATTACGGCTGGATTGTGGAAGTTGATCCTTTCGATAAAAATTCCGTTCCGAAAAAAAGAACTTCTTTAGGCAGGTTCAGACATGAGAATGTTGCAATAAGTATTTCGGAAAATAAAAAAGTAGCGGCTTATATGGGCGATGATAAGGTAAATGAATGCGTGTATAAATTCGTGAGCAGTAATAGTTATGATGAAAACAACCGCGAATCAAATATTGACATACTCGATGACGGGGATCTTTATGTTGCCGATTTCGAAAACAATATATGGCAGCTGCTGGATTTTTACAAAAGAGATGAGCTCAGGACCGCATTCACATCGCAGGCAGATGTACTTGTCAACTGTGACAGATCATCAAAGCTTGCAGGCGGTACGGAATGCAACCGTCCTGAAGACATCGAAATAAATCCTGTTGACAGATCTGTTTTTATTTCATTCACAAATAATTCAAAGAAAAAAGATTATGACGGAAGCATAGTAAGGATAATTGAGAAGAATAATGATCCTGAAAGTCTTGAATTTGAATGGGAAGTTTTTGCAACGGGAGGAGTCGCATCGGGATTCTCCTGTCCGGATAATCTGACTTTCGACAGCAAAGGAAATCTATGGGTTCTTTGTGACGTATCCAACACAAAACTGAATAAGGACAGATATATTCCGTTCAAGAATAATTCCATGTTCATGATTCCTACGCAAGGAGAAAATAAAGGAAAGGCTTTCCGTTTTGCTTCCGGTCCGGTTGACTGCGAACTATGCGGAGGCACATTCACTCCTGATGAATCGACTATGTTTCTGTCAGTTCAGCATCCCGGTGAAAATTCACTCACACAGGAGAATCCAACCAGCAGGTGGCCGAACTACGGGAATGATATTCCGAGACCGGCAGTAATTGCGGTGACGGGTTTTGTGAAAATTTGATTCGTTATTCGTTATTCGTTATTCGTTAATCTTAAATTGTCTATTTATTACTAATACACAATACACAATACACAATACTCAATACTCAATACACAATACACAATACTCAATACACAATACTCAATACTTTTTCACATCACCAGCATCATTTTCTTCACCTGACTGAAGCTGCCTGATAGTTCAGGCTTCAGCCTGAGATATTCAACTTGCACAGACTAAAGTCTGTGCTACTCAA
>CAZLOL010000278.1:0-4963 GCA_964561045.1 uncultured Ignavibacteriaceae bacterium
TTTAACCGCAGAGTTTCGCAGAGTAAGCGCAGAGTTTCAGGGAGTAAAGAACTCTGCGAGACTCTGTGAAAAACTCTGTGCAACTCAGCGGTTATTGCTGTCAACTTAGTTGTTAAAAAATTTTCTTACCATTTTGAGTAGAATTTAACTTGTAAGTGACTAATACTTACTACTTATTACTAAATGCTCCATACCAAATATCCAATACTCACAACTTACTACTTAATACTTACTACTTAATACCTAATACTTAATACCTAAAAAGATTAAGTGTTCACACCTATAAACAAAGTGTGTAGCCATCTATTATAACTTCATCATGCTGTTGTTAATTTTGTATCAGTAAATTAAAACATACTAACTATGACAAAGGCAAATCTAACGACACCTCAAGCTTTGCAATTCGAGATCACTACCGAGCATTCTTCTTAGACCGGCTCCGGAACAATAATCCGGAGTCTGCCTTTCTTTTTCAAAGAACATATAAATAAGAAAACCATCACAATTAAGGTTTTGTAGTCACAGCAATATTTTATTAGCGCAGATATTTGCCGTACAAATCCTCAGAATTCACAGAATAAAAACAATTGCAGTTGTTTCTGTGAAAATCTTCGTATATAAGTTTATGCTGTTCATTAAAAATAAAAATCAGCTAAAAATTTAATACAGATGTACAAAGAAATGATTTAAAAATGAAATTTAGAATATATAAATTCAAACATACACATAACTAAAGTACTGATCACAAAGAACACCCGGTTATTTTTATAGATTTTTAAATATATTTTAAAAAATAATTTCAAACTGATCATGAAAAAAGTTCTCTCAATAGACGGAGGCGGCATCAGAGGAATGCTTCCTGCGAGGCTCCTTCACGAATTCGAAAAGACATTAAAGAAACCAATCTGTGAAATATTCGATCTCATTGCCGGCACTTCAACCGGCGGGATACTTGCTCTGTGTCTGACCAAACCGGATAAAACTGGCAAGCCGAAATATTCAGCTCTTGACATACTAAACCTTTATGTAAAAGAAGGCAATAAAATATTTAATAAGTCTCCGTGGAGATCTACCATGTCACTGGGAAATCTTGTAGATGCAAAATTTGCAATAAACGGAATAGAAGAGGTACTCGATTTATATCTTGGCAATACGAAACTTTCCGAAGCGCTTACAAGCGTAATAATCCCGAGTTATGAAATTGAGCAGCGTATGCCATTCTTTTTTAAATCACGACGCGCAAAGGAAGATCCTGATTATGATTATTATATGAAAGATGTAGCAAGAGCTACAAGCGCTGCGCCGACATATTTCGAATCTCTGAAGCTGAATGTAAAACCGCCTGTAGAATATTTTGCACTGATTGACGGAGGAGTATTTGCCAATAACCCTGCTATGTGTGCATACTCAGAAGCAAAGAAAGTATTCGGAAAAGATGAAGAAATCATAATGGTATCTGTCGGCACCGGCCAGCTCACAAGGCAGATCACATATGACGAATCAAAGAACTGGGGAGTTCTCGAATGGGCTAGACCTTTGCTTAGTGTTGTATTTGACGGTGTGAGCGCTACTGTTGATTATCAGCTTAAGCAGCTTCTCACGGACGACAGCCACCTCAAGCACTATTTCAGAATTCAGACCTCACTTGACATAGGAAATGATAACATGGATGATGTCTCAGCAACTAATATGCGTGCGTTAAAGATAAAGGGAGAGGATATGATATCACAGAACGAAGATAAGCTGAAAGAATTTTATAAACTGATCAGAGATCAAACTAAATAAATCATAAATGTTATGTTAACCGATAATGAAGTAAAAAACCATAAAGAAGATTCGCTTCAGTATAAAACTTTATGCGACACGCTCACAGGAATAATAATGACATCGCAGACTCCCATTACCATCGGTGTATTTGGCGAATGGGGATCAGGAAAAACAAGTCTAATGAGACTTACGGAAAATGACCTACAAGCAGGAAATACTAAAACTGTTTGGTTCAATGCATGGAAGTTCGATAAAGCGCAGGATCTCAGAGTTGCGCTGATACATATAATACTGAAGCAGATAGAAAAAGATAAATCAATACCCGAGACCGTTAAAGATAAAGCCGTAAGCCTTTTAAAGAGGGTTAACTGGCTCGGGCTCGGAAGAACAGCCGTAACAATCGGAGCATCGCTTGCAACTCCTTATCTGGCGATTCTGCCATTACTCTCTCAGGTCTTTTCAGATTCAAAAAAAGGCACGGAGAATCTTTCAAAAATATTACCCGATGAACTTTTAAAAGATTCAGAAGGAAAATCTCTTGAATTAATAGGGGAGTTCGAAGAAGAGTTCAAGAAGCTTGCCCTTGATTATGCCGGAGAGGAAGGAAGATTAGTTGTATTCATAGATGATCTTGACAGATGTCTTCCGGAAAAAGCCCTGGACATTCTTGAAGCCATAAAACTATTTCTTAATGTTCCGCAGACAGTCTTTGTAATAGGAACAGATGTCAAAGTAATAGAAAACGGGCTCATTCAGAAATACGGCGACAAGTCAGAAAGCTTTGCAAAGAATTATCTTGATAAGATCATACAGGTACCGTTCAGGATACCGCCGCTGAGCAAGGAAGACATTACGGAACATTTTATTCCAAAGCTGCAGATATCGGATGAATTAAAGGAGTACGGATTCATCATAGCGGATGCCGGCAACAATCCGAGGACTATAAAAAGATTACTCAATAACATTGAGCTTCAGAAGATACTAAGCAAATCCAGAGATATAACCGTTGAAGAAATAATACTTGTAAAACTCAATGTACTTGAGTTCAGATGGAAGGAATTTCATTCTGATCTAGTCGAACTTTATGCGAAGAAAAACGAAAACCTTCTGAAGATCATGGATGAATATGAAAATTCAGATGAAGCAGGAAGAAAGAAGCTTCTGAAAGATACTCCGCTGCTCAGTAAATATATTCTGAACTTTGAGCTTATGGATTTTCTGAACAAGGAACCTTCGCTTGATGACATAGAAGTCGGGCCGTATATACATCTTCAGAAGACAACTTCATCTGCTGTTATCTCCGGAGAATATGGCGGTGATATTGATAAATATTTTCAGCTGGGTTATAAAAATTATAACGATAAGAATTATATCAAAGCAGTTGACTATTTTACACGAACTATAAGTCTCAACCCTAAATATAAACAGGCGTATTACAACAGGGGACTTGCATGTTACTATCTTGGCTATTATAAAAGAGCAATCAGTGATTTTAATAAAACAGTTGAAATAGATCCGTCTTACAAATCAGCATTTTACTGGCTTGGAGCGTCTCACGGTAATCTGAAAGAAACCGAACTTTCATTAAAAAATTATTCCAGAGCAATAGAGATTGATCCGGATTATATTGAAGCTTACTATGACAGGGGAATAGTAAATTCAGGAATACCTGATCCTGAAAAAGCAATATCGGATTTTTCTAAAGCCATAGAGCTCAGACCTGATAACCCGGAATACTATTTCCGCAGAGCGCTTGCATATTTCATTCTGGAAAAATATGAGGAATCAGCAAATGATAATACAAAAGCAATAGAATTAAATAAGGATTTTACGGATGCTCACATAAACAGGGGACTTTCTTACAACAGATTAAATCAAAACGACAAAGCGCTTTCAGATTATACAGAAGCACTGAATAAATCTCCCGAAAGCGAACTGGCATATAATAATCTTGTAATACTTCTGAATGATCTTCTCAAATTAAAAGAAAAGGAGCCTTTGAAAATTAACTTAAATCTTCTTGATAATATTAAGAAACTCAATCTGAGCGGGAACAGGATTAATGATCTGCTTTCATTAATTAGCCAGCTGAAAAAATAATATGCTGCCTTCCTCACGCAACATCAGTATTACTCTGCATTTGAAGAAGAGTACAGTGAACCTGCCGAACAGCCGGCATCAAATATAGGAGAAGACCGGGAAGTTCTCTGGTACCGGGGCATAAACTGATGCTTACTAAAAACCGGGAAGCTACAGAAAATGGAAATATAAATCTTATGAGTGTAGATATTTATTCAGAAGAGCTTTCGGTGATTAAAGAAAATATTAAAAGATTTTCAATGATTTTATTTCAGTAATATCATACTTTTTGTTTCCGAAAAATCCCCTGCTTCAAGTTTGTAAAAATATATCCCGCTTGATAAATTACTTCCGTCAAACAACGCAGTATATCTTCCGGCAGGCTTATTTTCATTAACTAAAACAGCAACTTCAATTCCAAGCGAATTATAAACTTTTAATGAAACAAATCCCAAATTCGGAATCCCAAATTCCAAATTTGTGACAGGGTTGAATGGATTCGGATAATTCTGCATGAGATAAAAAATAGAGGGAGTGAAACTAAATTCAGGATTTAAACCAACAGTTTGCGAATACTTAACAGTATAGAAATTATAATTCTGACCTGTAAGAAATATTCTGCCTGTTAAATATACATTATTATCTGAATCCAGCAGCAACTTATTTGTCCTGCTGAACACAGTTAGATTTTTAACAATACTCCATATCAAATCTCCGGCAGAATTATATTTTACGGTAAAGCTACCCGGTCTGTAATTATCGTATCCTGTTATATAAATATTTGATTCATGATCAGCAGCTATATCAGCCGATATAATATAAGAATCATTTTCCGGACCCTGAAACTGCCGGGTCCAAATCTGATCACCTGCAGGATTATATTTTATGGTAAGATAGTTTGCTGAAACCGGCGGGATCCGGATATAACCGGATACATAAACGTTTCCTGAATTATCCAGAACAAGTGTATTTGCTGATGCATAAGTACTTTGATTATTGAAGTAATATTTGACCCATTGCTGATCACCTGATGAATCATATTTAACTGTAGTAAATAAAGTTTCTTGTGTTTTAAAATCAGTCATTATGCCGCATATATAAATATTCTCATAGTCGT
>CAZLOL010000279.1:0-4949 GCA_964561045.1 uncultured Ignavibacteriaceae bacterium
ACAAACTTAACAAACTTACTTTGACTTTAGACGAAGCAATTAAACTCAAAGCAGACCTTTTAATAAAAGGACTTACATTCACAGAGGAAGCTCTGACGACAGTCGGGCAGGGAGGACTGGAAAAAGTATTCTGGGTATTTGAGATGACGCCATCCACTCACAAAGGTACAGGTGACGGAACGAGACCATTACCGAATGACATGCTGCTGCCTTATGATCTTTATACTGATGTGAGATACAGTCCTTCATCTCCTTACAGAGTTCATAAGAGCGGAGATGCGGTCATACTAATGAAAAACAATAAGGAGATATGTGAAGTTAAGTGGCCAAAGAGACCAGGTTTTTATGATTTGAAAACAAGAAGCGGCGAGTCAATGAAGAAAGTTGCTTCGATGAGAGGGGACTGCGGTCTTAGAGTTTGTTTTGACAATGCATGTACATACTTTGCAAAAGGTGAGCAATGCAAGTTCTGTAATATTGTTCCTGCCAGACAGAGAAACCGTGATCACGTTGTAACTATTAAAGAAGCGGAAGACATTTATGATGTTGTGAAGGAAGCAATAATTGACAATCCTGTATGTTCACATCTTGCAATGACAGCCGGCGCAGCGAAAGACGACGGACTCGGTAACCTGCCTTCAATATTAGAAAGACTCAAACCATTGCTTGAAGAAAAATATTTTCCGATTGTTACTGCTATCACAGCTACGCGTAATAAAGAAGAGACAGAGTATCTTTGTTCGACAGGAATAAGTTCAGTAGCATTCAATCTCGAAATATGGGATGAAAAAATTTTCAATGAAATTTGTCCCGGGAAAACGAGAAGAGTAGGAAGGGAGCGATGGATCGAATCATTAAAGGAAGCACGGGATCTATTGAAGCCGGCAAGAGCATTGAGTTCTTTTGTTGTCGGGCTTGAGCCAAAGGAATCGGTGCTTGCCGGAATTGATTATCTTTCATCCGAAGGAATATTTCCTATCATGAGTCCTTTCATTCCGATGGTTGGAACTGAATACGAAGGCAAAGAAGCTCCCGAAACTGATTGGATATGGGATGTACACGAGAAAGCAACTGAAACAATTTACAAAAACCTGCCTGAAGCATTCTGCGATGAAATATGGGACGGGGATATTGGTATCTGTCCATCCTGCACAACAACAAAATTATTCTTTGATTTTATGAGAAGGATTGTTCCGAGAGAGAATCCAAGAAGGTTAATGTCGAATGAGAGTGTGGAAGCGTTTGTGTGAAATTCGCTGCCGAGAATTCGAATATTCTGTAAACAATAAATGTCCTTTGTAATATCAATGCTGTATTTATTATTATTTATCAGATTAAAGAAAGAATAAATCATGAAAAATATAATTTTTAATATCTTAATTTCCTCATTTATATTTATATTTGTTTACTCATCATACGGACAATATGAAGCGGTGGAACATCATAATCCTAACAAAACTGTTGATGAAATAAACAATCTTTTTGATTCACTGCAACTTACGTCAGGGATAGCAAGTCAAGATGATTACATTAAAATGTATCTGGGATATAAGCAGAATGAAAGTCTGTTCATGGAAAAGGGATTAAAAAATTATTTTTATGATATGTTTGCGCCATACTCATCATTTATCGGTGAATATGAAGAAACACTTGAAAGCATTGATAAGAAAGGCATCAGTTCGGAGAAATATACTGCAGAAGACTCGTTAGAAATATCTTTATATCAAACAGTTAAGGCAAAAGAGCTTCTTCTGAAAATTGCCGATACCAGCAGAATCATCATCATCAATGAAGCGCATCACATTCCTAATCACAGAATATTCACAACTGAAATATTAAAAGATCTGTATGATAAAGGTTTCAGGTACTTTGCAGCAGAGACTATCTGTAATGAGAGCGGAATAAAAGATTCTTTATTAAAGAATGGAAATTATCCTGAGTTATGGACAGGATATTATACTTTGGAGCCATTGTACGGAGATCTGATCAGACAAGCGCTGAACACCGGGTATAAAATAATTCCTTATGAAAAGCCGGCTGATTCGAACAGTGAAAGAGAATATACAATGGCAAATAATTTATCAAAAGTATTTGCAAACGATAAAAATGCAAAGATATTAATTCACTGCGGATATGCTCATATTAAAAAAACATGGATGACAGGATTTCTGGAGAAGCTTACGGGATTGAATTCATTCAGGATTGATCAGACTCTGATGATGGAACGTTCAAAGGAAGAATATATCAACAAATATTATCAACTTGCAGATAAAAAATTTAATTTAACTGAACCTGTCTTTTTAACAAAAGGAGACGGAGATTATTCATTTAAATCTGACGGATTTGCTGATGCGGTTATGTTCCTTCCAAAGACAAAATATGTAAACGGAAGACCAGACTGGATGAGCATGAGTGGTTACAGAAAACCATTTGAAATTAATATCAGCAGTCAGCTTCCGGAGGATAATTTATTGATACAGGCATTTAATCAAAATGAAAATTCAGAAACTGCCGTCCCGGTGGATATGGTTCTGACAAAAAAAGGAATAAAGGAATATACATTGATGCTTCCTTCCGGAAAGTATAATATTGTTTTCAGAAAGACAGGCGATATAATATTAGAAAAGAAAAGTATTGAAGTAAAATAGCTGTGTCATTCAGAGATTCCAAATTTACAAAAGATGGATTCTCTAACTTTCTTATAAATCTTATAAATTTTATAAATCAAATTATGAAAGAACCGATAATAGCTCCCGAAAAAATCCTTCTGATCACGGACATCCCCGGATATACGCATGATATCAGCCGACTGATCTGCATGATGAATTGTGCAAGATTAGTTACGATAAAATCGGTGAAAAAGCTTACAGTTGCTGAACTGGATTATCAGTTCGATGAAAAGAGCAATTCCATTGGTGCTTTGCTGTTGCACATGGCAGCATGTGATCTTTATTATCAGGTGTGTACATTTGAAGAAAGAGAGCCAAACGAAGAGGAGATGAAGAAGTGGGGAGCTGCGCTGGAGCTGGGAGAAAAAGCGCGTAAGGAAATTAAAGGTAATGATATTGAATTTTATCTAAAGGAAATGAGTGATGTAAGAGATCGTACTTATGAACTACTCAAAGGAAAGGATGATAAATGGCTTGAGGAGACAATCTCTTCCGGGAAAAATGAATTCAATTTTCATTACTTCTGGTTTCACGTTTTCGAAGATGAGATAAATCACAGAGGTCAGATCAATTTAATAAAAAAGAGAATCGTAAAATAGTAATAGGATTTATAGCTTTTTAAAAATTCACGTTGTTAATTGAATCTACGAATCTTATAAATCTTATAAATCTTATAAATCTTATAAATCAATAAAAACCACATTATGAATAAACCAATTATAGAGCCGGAAAAATTATATCTTGTAACTGATCTTTCAGGATATACACCTGTGATCAGCCGACTGATCTGCATGATGAATTATGCAAGATATGTAACGCTTGAATCAGTTAAAGGGCTGACAGTTGAGCAGCTGGACTATCTGCACGATAAAGACAGCAACTCCATCGGGGCGCTGCTGTATCATATAGCTTCAACCGATTTCTATTTCCGGATAATTACTTTTGAAGAAAGGGAGCCTACACCGGAAGAAAATAAAATATGGGATGCACCTTCAATTCTGGGAGAAAAGGGTCGAAAGGAGATAAAGGGCAATGATCTTGAATTTTATGTTAATGTTTTGAATGAGGAAAGAAATAAAATTTACGAACTGTTCAGGGAAAAGAATGACGATTGGCTTGAAAAAACAATTCAATGGTACGGATATACATCCAACAATCATCATATCTGGTTTCATGCATTCGAGGATGAGGTCAATCACAGAGGGCAGATCAACTGGCTTAAGAAGAGATTAAAAAAATGATCTTCCCCGCAGATTTAAGCAGAAAGCTTTTCGCAGATTACACATAGAGTATCATTCTCATAAATACTGAAAGCAAATTATTTATATCGCCTGTAAAAGATTACGGACTTGTCCTAAAAAGAAACATATCGTTTAAAAAACAAGGTAACATAATTAACCTTAACTTACAGAGAGATTTAGTTAGATTTGTATACAAAACTGCCGGTACATATATATTATATTTGAATTAAATTAAATTGATTTGAAAGTTTTAATCAGGAATATCTTTGATAAGTTCGGCTATGAATTAAGAAGAAAAAAGAAAGATATAACTAAGATAAGCACACGCAGAGCTGAAGGATTTCCGGAATGGCTGAGAAAGGCGGAAGAAGCCGGGATGGACGTGAATGATTATATCTGCAGCAAAATGGGATCTCCCGTTCCGACGCTGGAGATGTTTGTATTTCCTTATCTGAAAGGAATCAGGGATCCTGTATTCTGCGAGATTGGCATTGGTACAGGAAGATGGTCAAGGGATATTGCAGAAGGATTAAGAAAGAACGGTAACTGGAAACTTTATCTCGTAGACCATTCACCCTGGATAATAAACTTTCTTGTGAATTACTTTGAGAAAGAAAAAAATATAATTCCTTTATTAAACGACGGGCTGACACTGCCGATTGAAGAAAGCAGATCGGTTGATATAGCATTCAGCAACGGAACATTCATAGAGTTTGATCTTCAGACAATTTACTCGTTTTCCAGGGAGTTCAACAGAATAGTTAAGAATAAAGGATATGCGATATTCAATTATATTGATATAGATACCGAAGTAGGTTATAATCACATGACAGGGCAGTCAAAATTATTAAAAAGCTGCTTTACTTATCACAATACTTCTACAATAGACAGAATATTCACAGAAGCAGGATTTGAGCTTATTGTAAGGCAGATACTTGGGAACAGTACTTATGTGGTATTCAGGAAGACGAGTGGATAGAGTTTATTAAGTTTGTCAAGTTTGTCAAGTTTGTCAAGTTTGTCAAGTTTGTCAAGTTTG
>CAZLOL010000280.1:0-1968 GCA_964561045.1 uncultured Ignavibacteriaceae bacterium
TAATTTGTAATTTGTAATTTGTAATTTGTAATTTGTAATTTGTAATTCGTAATTTGTAATTCGTAATTTGTAATTTGTAATTCGTAATTTGTAACTCGTAACTCGCAACTCGCAATTCTCAATTTAACATTGCAGTTAAAATTATAAAATTTTATTTTGACAAATAAAAAATACAAAATCAAAATATAACATTCAAAATTATGAAAGTTAATTTCCCCGGTAGATCCAAGGTGTTTTATTCTTCCTTTTTATTTCTTTTAATGATGTCTTCATGCTGTGTATTCCAGACCGATCCGCCGGATCTGAGGATTACAGGACAGAATTATCCTTCAACCGTAAATGCAAATCAGAGGTTTGATCTTTTTTATACAGTTGGAAATTTTTCAAGCGGTGATTGTGATGCGGATAATACTACTCAAAGCATTGTAAATCTGAAAATGATCAATCAGCAGACAGGAGCGATTCAAGTTAATAATAGTCAGACTCTGAATTCTTTATCAAACAACTCGACACAGTCATTTACTTTCTCTGTGATCATAGGACCTGAAAACGCAGGCACTTATGATGTAATATTTACAGTTGATCCGAATAATACTTCCGGGAGCGTAAATACGAACAACAATACAAATACAGGTGTAATAGTTGTAAACTAAATCTGCAATAAGAAAATATCTCACTTGCAGTTCAATTTCACTTATAACTTCAAGCAATAAAATCTATTTTGCCTGAAGGAAAATTATTTTGAGAAAAAAGAATAATATTGTTTTTAAAGAAGAAATAATTAACAGCAGGCTGAAAGTTTACCATACTGATAATTTACTTCATATTAATTCTTTTTCCGAAGATGTAAGGGCGGGATTGATTTCAGGGAATAAATATCTTCTGCCGAAATATTTTTATGACAAAAAAGGTTCAGAGCTTTTTGAAAAGATCTGTGAAACGGAGGAATATTATCCGACAAGGACAGAGAAAGAAATTCTAAGGAATTTTTCAGGAATTATTTCAGAAAGAAATTCCGACAAAAAGCTCATAGTCGAGCTTGGAAGCGGCAGTTCAGTAAAGACTGAGTATCTTATTGATTCATTTCTGAAAGATAAAGGATCTTTGTTATATGTTCCGGTAGATGTTTCAGATATAATAATCAATAGCTCGGAAAATCTTACTTCAAAATACCCCGGATTGCAAGTTAATGCCGTCATATCTTTTTACGAAGAGGGAATGGATTTTATTGTCAGCAGGGAAAATTCATCAAAGCTGATACTTTTCCTCGGATCGAGCATTGGTAATTTTTCCGGTGAGGAAAGAATTGATTTCATGAGAATGCTCGGAAAATACATGAATAAATCAGACAGGCTGCTTATTGGTTTTGATCTGATAAAGAACAAAGAAGTGCTTGATATGGCATATAATGACAGCCGGGGATATACTGCACAATTCAATCTTAATTTACTTCAGAGAATAAACGATGAGCTCGAAGCCAATTTTGATACGGATGAATTTGAGCACCTGGCTTTTTTCAATGAGAAGGAGAGCAGAGTGGAGATGCATCTGAAAGCCCGGACTGATATGACTGTAGAAATAAACGGAATAGGGGAAAAGATAATGTTCAAAAAAGGAGAAATGATACATACTGAAAATTCATACAAGTTTAATCATGAAACAATAAAACACCTTGCTGATAATTCCGGACTTGAATTTTCAGATCATTACACAGATGAAAGAGAATACTTCTCATTATGTGCATTCAAATTAAAATAAAGGAGAAATAAAATGCAGCCGATTGATGCTGTCTGGATTATTGGTCTTATAGGAATATTCTGGTATCTGTTTATCAGGAAGGATAAAGACGAGAAGAAAGAAATAACCAATGGTAAAGATAATTAAATATGTCTTACTCCTAATTTTTATAAGTTAATTTAAAATTGAATATTGTAAATCCGAATCAACTTTAAGAACTTTTTAATCCGT
>CAZLOL010000280.1:2068-4926 GCA_964561045.1 uncultured Ignavibacteriaceae bacterium
TTTTAAAAAATAAAAGCGTCTCGATTCCGATATTAATTTATCAGAAAAAACTGCTCCTAAAAATGTTTTGGATAACATTGGAGTAAGTTACTCAATTAGTTCCTCTTTCCTCCCGAAATAAATGATTATATTTAATAAATGCATTTCAATATCAAATAAAAGATAAAAATTGTCAGACAATAAAATTATTTTCTCAATGGTAGGAGTAAGCAAGACTTACCCTCCGCATAAGCAGGTTTTAAAAAACATTTACCTTTCATTCTTTTACGGAGCAAAGATCGGAATAATAGGACTAAATGGTTCCGGTAAATCAACTCTTCTTAAGATAATAGCAGGGATAGAAAAGAACTTCGAAGGAGAAGTACACTTTACAAAAGAATATTCAATAGGATATCTTTCACAGGACCCGGAGCTTGATGATACAAAGACAGTAAAAGAAATAGTTCAGGAAGGAGTTCAGGAAGTAGTTGACGTACTTAAGGAATATGAGGAAGTTAACAATAAATTCTCCGAGCCGATGGATGACGAAGAAATGACAAAACTCATAGAAAGGCAGGGTGAACTGACTGAAAAGATCGAGCACATGAACGGATGGGAGCTTGATGCAAAGCTTGAAAGAGCTATGGATGCATTGAGGACACCTGAAGGAGATACACCTGTAAAGAATCTCTCGGGCGGCGAAAGAAGGAGAGTTGCGTTGTGCAGGCTGCTATTGAAAGAGCCGGATATACTTTTACTTGATGAGCCGACAAATCATCTCGATGCAGAATCTATTGACTGGCTGGAGCAGCATTTGAAACAATATAAAGGTACCGTAATTGCAATTACACACGACCGATATTTTCTTGATAATGTTGCAGGATGGATACTGGAGCTTGACAGAGGAGAAGGAATTCCATGGGAAGGTAATTATTCCTCATGGCTGGATCAGAAGACAACTCGTCTGGAAATGGAAGAGAAGCAGGAAAGCAAAAGGAGAAAGACACTCGAGCGTGAACTTGAATGGGTGAGGATGTCTCCAAAAGCAAGACATGCAAAGTCAAAGGCGAGACTTCAGAATTATGATAAGATGATGAATGAAGATAAAAAGGGAAAAGAAGAGCAGCTCGAAATTTATATTCCAAACGGACCCCGTCTCGGCAATAAAGTCATTGAAGCAGTGAACGTTTCGAAATCATTCGGAGAAAAGCTTCTGTATGAAAATTTGAATATTACTTTACCTCCTGCAGGAATTGTCGGCGTGATAGGCGCTAACGGAACAGGTAAGACAACATTGTTCAGAATGATACTCGGTACGGAGAAGCCGGTCAGCGGAAAATTTGAAGTAGGGGATACTGTAACGATCGGTTACGTGGATCAGGCGCATACAGAAATAGATCCGGAGAAAACAGTTTGGGAGGTTATTTCAGAGGGAAATGAATTCATAGAACTTGAGGGAAAACAGTTCAATTCAAGAGCATATGTCGCAAGATTCAATTTCAACGGAGCAGATCAGGGTAAAAAAGTAAGCATGCTTTCCGGAGGTGAAAGAAACCGTCTTCATCTGGCTCTCACTTTAAAATCCGAAGCAAACGTACTGCTGCTTGACGAGCCTACCAACGATATAGACGTGAATACATTAAGAGCGCTTGAGGAAGGTCTGGAAAATTTTGCCGGCTGCGCTGTAGTGATCTCTCACGACAGATGGTTCCTTGACAGGATAGCTACACATATACTTGCATTTGAGGGTGATTCGGTAGTTGAATATTTTGAAGGAAGTTATTCTGAGTTTGAGGAATATAAAAAGAAGAAGTACGGGAATGTTGAGCCGAAGAGGATCAGGTATAAGAAGCTGGTTGCCAATTGATTTTAAATCTTAGATTTTTAGATTTTAGATATTAGATCTTAGATCTTCAATAAATCTTTTAGGAAAAAATTCTTTTAATGAACTTGCTTAAAACTAAATATTGTTTCATGATTAATTAAGAAATTTGATTGAAAGTAAAGAATATCTGAAGAAGAACTTGTGATAATTATTTAAAGTAAAACAATTATTAACCCAGTTAAACTATTTTACCAATTTACCAATTAACCAATTAACCAATCAACCCAAAATCTGATTATATATGATCAAATTAACTGACAATCAATTATCGGATATAGCTCAGGAACTTGAAATGGGAATGGAATGCTACGTTCACAAACAGACCGGTGAGCTGAAGTCAATTCCCGAAGAGATGATTGATGATGAACAATGGGAGGATGTAATGGAAGAGATTGAAAATGATGCCGAGAATTATATTGAAATAGAAAGAATGAATTCTAGTAATTCATACAAAGTAATGGAGAGATTTATAGATACAGTTGAGGATAAACAGCTTGCAGACAGATTATACAACGCCATTAACGTATCTAAGCCTTTTCATAACTTCAGATATGAACTTGACTATTCCGATGAATATCTGAAGAAATGGTATGCATTTAAATCAAAGGAAATGATTGAATGGGTAAAGCAGCAGCTTATTCCGCCTATGGAAGAAATGGACGACAATGAAGATACAGATGACATTGATGTTGAAAAATGATATTTATTTAATTAAAAATAGTTAACTTTTTATTCTTTTTACTTCAGAATTTAACGCACACTCCCGTCAGATATATACAATATCAATTAGTAAAAAATATTTGTGAATCTATTTTTATTCACTTCAGCTTGTTATTCTCCCAATTCATTAGTGTTAACTTAATTCATTTTGTAAACTCAACCTGCATTTTGAAAAGATTTACTTTCTTTCTCCCCTCCCCTTTTTTTCAGAGAGTATGTCAAAACTTTGATTTAACCACCATGACACTAAGGCACTAAGAATAAAAAGTTTGAA
>CAZLOL010000281.1:0-4913 GCA_964561045.1 uncultured Ignavibacteriaceae bacterium
AAACTCAACAAACTCAACAAACTCAACAAACTTAATGAACTTAACAAACTTAATGAACTTAACAAACTCAACAAACTCAACTCACTCAACGAACTCAACTAACTCAACAAACTAAAACGAACTCTAAGGATCCACAGGATATATCGAATGAACAAACGCGATGGAATTGTTATATGCAACTATCACATCAAACAGATCAACAATATAATCCCCTGTAAGTTCGGTGGCAGTATTACCTGTCACAAAATTATTTGCATCATTATAAATTATAATAACATCTGAAAGGTCAATTATATTGTCCTTATTGACATCACCGCTGTATATTGCATAGGCTGTTGGAACTGAATCTACACGGATCATATTATTTCCATATGCCTGCGAAGCTTCAAATGTGAAATCATAATACATTTCAGAGGAATCCGAACATACTAAATTGCCTGAACTCCATGTGTCGATGCATTTATTTGATTTGGTCTTGATCTTGCGGGGAGGTTCTTTACATGGAGACTTGCGAACAAAAGCAAATGTTCCCTCGCCATTTTCATGAACTACTGAAACTGCCGAATCAATTACCTGATAAGGGGAAACTGAATTTTGAAGATACAGAGTAATACTGTCAGAATGTCTCATAGAATTTGTTTCACTGTCATAATAACCCTGCATAAACATTTTAATATTTACAATCAGAGCGTGTCCTGAATGAATTGAAGGCCTGAAACTCCTGTTTGGAAGCGGAACAAAATTCTCATAATATTTCCACGGACCGAATTTCTGATAAGGATTACTTGTAAGCTTATAATGAACTCTTGCTCTCCATTTATATTCTTTGGATGAAGTCAATCCGGATACATCCTTAATTAGCTGAGTACCGCTCCCTATAAGATTTGTATTTATTCCTGAGCCGGATGATGCAGTGCTGTTAGTAATGACTGTTCCGCTGAATGGCAAACCATTTTCCTTATATTCATAAACGATCATTCCGGGTGTTCTGCCATAAGGACTTCTTCCTAATAAATTAAATCTTACACCACCGGCTGTTCCGGTCAATCCTCCGGAATAAACAACATTGCCTGTGAAGGGTTTAAATTGATTCATAGTTGATCTTTTAGAAGTTCCGTCATTACCATAGTAAGCAAATACTTTACCTTCATCTGACTGACCGTTATCATACTTATATGCTCCGACAATTACATCACTGTAACCGTCTCCATTGATATCGCCGGCAGAGGAAACACATGTCCCGAAATATGCATTTGCCTGATTGCTCTCAGCTGTCCAGCCGGGAAAAAGGGATAAATTCACAGAAGAGCCGGTGTAAACAAATGCAGCTCCTTCATCGGATTCTCCATTATCATAATAATAAGCTCCGACTATTATATCACTGTATCCGTCACCGTTGATGTCTCCTGCAGTCGCAACACTATTTCCGTAATAAGCACTTGCCTGCGAGCCGAAACCAATCCAGTTCGCTGTTGGTGATAGACCGGTAACTGCCCCCGGGTAAACGAACACGCATCCTTCATCAGTCTGTGTGTTATCATAAAGATAAGCGCCGACAATTACATCACTGAAGCCGTCACCATTGACATCTCCGGCAGTTGACAGACTCTGGCTGTAACGCGCATCTGCCTGGTTTCCTTTCGCAGTCCAGTTGGGAGTTACACTTAAGCCTGCTGATGAGCCATGATAAAGAAATGCTTTACCTTCATCATTTAACGGTTCATCATATCTGTAGCACCCGATCAGCACGTCACTGAAGCCGTCACCGTTTACATCCCCGGCAGTGCAAAGGCTTGCTCCGAATTCCGCCTGCATTTGATTACTTTCTGCAGACCAGTCCGGAGATAGTGATGGACCGGATGCGCTTCCGTAATATGCATAAGCTTTGCCTTCCAGTAACTGACCGTTGCTGTACAGATTAGCTCCGACAATAACTTCAGAAAATCCGTCACCGTTTATATCGCCTGCTGTAGAAACACTTATCCCGTATTGAGATGCTGACTGATCACTGATTTTAGTCCAGTTTGGAGTTAATGATAATCCTGTAGCTGAACCAAAATATACATAAGCTCCTCCGAAAGACTTGAATGGAGATCCGATAATAACATCACAATAACCGTCATCATTAACATCACCTGCTGTTGAGACACTATAGCCGAATCCTGCTCCTGTTAAATCTGGCTCTGCTGTCCATCCTGCAGAAAAAGATAATCCTGAAGAGCTGCCGTTATAAACATAAGCTCTGCCTTCATCCAGTTCTCCGTTATCAAAATCCGGAGCACCAATTATAATATCATTGTAACCGTCTCCGTTAATATCACCGGCCGATGATATACTTAGTCCGAAATGAGAAGATGCCTGATTGTTTTCAGCTGCCCAGTTTGAGTTAACGGATAATCCTGCCGGAGAACCATTATATTCAAATACTCTTCCTTCATCACTTTGTCCGTTATCAAAATATCTTGCTCCTGAAAGTACATCACTGTAACCGTCACCGTTCACATCTCCTGCAGTTGACACGTTCCATCCGAAAGCAGAAGATGCCTGATTGCTCTCGGATGTCCAGTTTGCTGCAACAGATAAACCTAATACAGAGCCGTTATAAACAAAAGCTCCTCCTTCGTCTGTCTCTCCGTTATCAAACAAGTATGCTCCGACTATGACATCAGCATATCCGTCACCGTTAACATCTCCTGCCGTATAAACGCTGAGACCGTAAGAAGCGCTGTTCTGATTACCTTCTCCTGTCCAGCTTGCAGAAACAGATAATCCGCTTGACGAACCATTATAGACAAAGGCAGCGCCTTCATCTGTTTCACCATTATCATACAGATATGCGCCTACAATTACATCGCTGAATCCGTCACCGTTAATATCTCCGGCAGTTGAAACAGAAGTCCCGAAATAAGCTGAGTTTTGATTGCCTTCCGTACTCCAGTTTGGGCTCAGAGATATTCCAAAAACAGAACCATAATATGCGAAGGCAGCACCTTCATCTGTCTGTCCGTTATCATAAGCATAAGCGCTTGCAATCACGTCACTGTATCCGTCTGCATTAATATCTCCTGCAGTTGAAACACTTGATCCTAATCCTGCACCTGTCTGTCCTCCGAAGACTATCCAGCTCGGGGATGTTATTAAACCTGTTGAAGTTCCCGCATACACGAATATACAGCCTTCATCAGTAAATGTATTATCATACTGGTAAGCGCCAACCACTAAATCTCCATATCCGTCCCCGTTTACATCTCCCGCAGTGGAGACTCCAAGGCTGAACCTCGCATCAGCCTGATTGCTTTCTGCAGTCCAGTCTGGAATTGCAGATAATCCTGAAGCGGAACCATGATATACAAAAGCTCTTCCTTCATCATTCTGCCCGTTATCATATCTGTAAGCGCCGACTACAATATCACTGTATCCGTCACCATTTACGTCTCCAGCTGTTCCCGCATTATTCCCAAACTCAGCATCATTCTGATCACTTTCTGCAGTCCAGGCCGGTGTTGCAGATAATCCTGCAGCAGATCCGTAATAAACGAAAACCTTCCCTTCATTTGACTGCCCGTTATCAAACAGCGGAGCACCAATAATTACATCACTGTAACCATCACCATTCACGTCACCCGCTGTAGCAACAACAACACCATAACTTGCATCCGCCTGATTACTTTCAGCAATCCAGTTCACAGCCGAAGACAACGGATCAATAGTTACTGGGTAAACAGCATCTTCGTCATTTACTACGATACTAAACAATTTTGAATTTACATTATTTGGAATTTGGGATTTCGGATTTGGAATTTGAATTGCCTGACTTTTTAACTGAAATTCGTAATTATTTTCAAAGTAAGCCCGAAGTTCTTTACCATTAGCGTCCCAGCATTTTAAAGCTGAATATTTCATTCTGTCAATTCCATTATTATCCTTAAACATCAGCGCATCCGCTCCGACCAGCATTTGTAATTTTGTATCAGCTGTTAAATTTAGTCTGAGCATTCCTTCACCTTCCGGTCTGTTTTTAATAATAAAATCCTGACGCATACCGTCTTTATTATTGGAATAATCAATTCTGATATTTTCATATTCAATGAAAGCCTTATTACCCTTTACGTTCAGTTCACTATTTGCAAACATTCCGGATCCGTAATATTTATCTTCCGATTCTCCATTCGTTTCCTGCTTCTCTCGTTTTGCATACCGAGTTTCACGGTTAACATTTGTCAAATTCAAACTTACTTTCCAGTCAGGTATCTCTTTATACTTTTTATCCTCATTCATTGTCAAAAGATCGCTTTCATCTGACAAAGGTATCTTTGTGATCCGCGGCTCAGCTGTAAATCCGCCTTTGTGATAAATAAACCGAAGATTATTTGCCCGGTTAGGTGACTGATAAGAATTTATATCCTTATTAAAAGTAATAAAATTCTCTTCATCTTTTATAGCTTCTGAAACTTTAGAATACCAGTAAGAATTATCCGCTTTTTTATCCGTGACTAAATTTTTCGGATCATGAAGATTATTTCGCAGATCAAGAGGAGATCGGAGGACTGTATTTGTTAGCGTTTGTTTATCTGAGTTAGAATCGAGTTCTGTAAAGCTCAGGAATAAAATGCTAATAAATACAAAAACGGTTAGTATCATCGCTTTCATATTATTCTCCTTTTTTATTGTTGAGGAAATATTTCTATTAACTTAACTAAATTGATTTTAAATAACAACAATTAGTTCGTTAAGTTCGTTAAGTTCATTAGGTTCGTTAAGTTCACTAAGTTCGTTAAGTTCATTAGGTTCATTAGGTTCATTAAGTTCGTTAAGTCTTAAAAAGCTCTCAACAAACTCAACGAACTCAACGAACTCTACAAACTCAACGAACTCAACGAACTCTACAAACTCAACGAACTCAACGAACTCTA
>CAZLOL010000282.1:0-4908 GCA_964561045.1 uncultured Ignavibacteriaceae bacterium
ATAACTGATTTTTCCTGAAGATCAAATTTAATTTTTGTAACAGGATTAAAAGGATTCGGATAATTCTGTATAAGCATATATGAATCAGGTACTTCCGAACTTATTACAGTTACGTGAGCATTTGGATTTGGTTTATAAAGAATCAGCTGACCTTGTATGGTATAATGCGGTTCAGTATGACCGTTATAATTATAATTACAGTCTGAACAGGTTGAACCTGTTATGCATAAAGGATTATTCGGTCTGCAGAAATTTTCATACGGCTGCAGATCATAATCTATAATTACATTATTGCCCGGAGTGACACTGTTTGTTGCATCCACTTCAAAGGGAATCACGCTTGCTCCCGGACACCAGCCTGCTCTTGCATACTGCCATGTTCCTCCCTGCGGACTGCATGGATTCGAAGAACAGTCTCCTCTCCAAAGATTCTGATTTGTTATATCATTGCCGACTTTTACCTGATGTATCTTATAAGAAAACTCCGCTGCATTATCTGTATTTCCCTGACCGTGTCCGGTATTTGTCAGGCGTACCTTTGCTTTTGATGTCTGAGGATCTATCATAACTGACTGAGGAGTGAGATAACTTTCCGGCGGAGCTGCAGGATCTCCGTAAAGAACATGATTATTCTGCCAGAGGTTTACGACTTTAAAAGGTATGTTCTCAATCTCTCCTTCGATATAGGCAAACTTTACAGTTACAAGCCAGCCGCGCGTGCCTCCTATCCAGCTTTCTATGTAGCTTCCGAGTCTGACATTGTCGTGCAACAGCGGCATGTAATCAGTTACGTCAAAAATAAAGACACACTGTCCGGGATATCCCGAGCCGACTATATTATAAGGAGTAATCACTCTTGCTATTTCATATCTGGTATTTGAATCCACATCCAGCCTGATCCAGCCAAGCCTGTCCCATGGATCACACCCTGCTGCCGGACAGCCTATTGTATAATACATTAGTATCTGCTTATAGTGTGTATTTGTATCCGGCAAAGTGAAATTTGAGTAATGTACATCTGCCCAGTTCTGAAAATTCTGATTGAATGTAGTCACCCAGGTTGTATCACCCGGTGAAGCAAATGAAAGCTTTGAAGAAAAGAATAATAGTATAAGGAAAAAATAAACGGGCTTTTTAAGAAACGAAAAATCACGAAGTATTTTTATCTCCATATTGTAAAATATTTAGATTTTGAAAAATTTATTTGTATAATGTAAAAAATAAATATTTAATATATAACATAATTAAGCATATACAAGAAAATACAAACAAAAATGAAATAATAATTTCATACAATAAATAAAACAAAAAAAGCAGTCAACATTGATCTGTCAACTGCTTTTACTTTCTTATCTTACTATTAACTACTAACTATTAACTATTAACTGCTAAGGTGCTTTCTTACTGACAAATGCAACAGAATTATTGTAAGCAATGAGCACATCCGATATGTCAGTTAATCTGTCACCGTTTACATCCGTAACCACATAACCGCTTAAGAAAGATGCTGAGCCGTTATAAATTTGTATAACATCCGATATATCAACATTTCCTTCCTGATTCACGTCTCCTTCATAAAGTGCCCATTTTGTTCCTGTCTTTTTCATATTATTCTGATATGCCTTCGCCGAGTCAGTTGTGAAGTCATATGAAAACGCGCCTCCGAGTGTATATGATTCTCCTCCTGATTTGCTCCATGTCTCAAGTGCGTTTCTGTGCTTTGTCTGAATGTAGTATGTTCCTGTAGGTGCATTTGCAAATAAGAATGTTCCATTAAATGTTACAGAATCTATAATTGACTTCGCTGAATCAACTACAGCAAAAGGAGTTGTTGAATTTCTTAAATATGCTCTGACAGTATCTCTCATGTTTAATCTGCCTGTAGTGGTATTATAAAAACCTTCAAGCACAAGTTTTATTGTAGAAGCCACTGCAGTGGGCGCTCCGGCTGACCATCTTGAGAAGGAGCTTATTCCCGTGAGTGTTATATTGTTTGCAGCAGTGTTTACAATACCGCCCTGCACAGTCCAGGTAGATCCTGTGTTTGTTGATTTGAACAATGATAAAGCAGATTCTATTTTTCCGTTTAATTCTGATTCATCGAAATTATACACCATTGTTGCGCTTAGTCCGGTATTTGTTGTTGGAGTAATGTCATAATACCTGAGAATGCTTGTGCTTCCGTTCAGTCCGTTCTGAACTGCATGTCCTCTGCGGATCTCAGTGCTGCCTAAGTTCACTGCCGTCGTTAGTACAGCGCCAAGTCCTCCTACATTCAAAGCCGCCGGTGCATTCAGGGATCGTGTAGTAGTAATATATCCCGATGTTCCCTTTACAGTATTCCCTGCTGTTTCCGTTAAGTATCCGGTAGGAGATAAAGTCAGTACAAACCCGTTTAGATTCAGATCTCCAAGTAATACTTTAAGAGAATCATTTACCGTAGTTGCATTTAACAATGATGTACCAGAAGAATTATTTATTCTTAGTTTATTGTAAATAATATTTGAAGTGGAAATACTCTGCGGTGAAGTTCCGTTATATTCGACCGTTCCTGAAGTTGTATTGAACGTACCGCTGTTTCCAATAGGATTTGAAGCAGACAGTGAAAGCATATTGGTCTGCACATTAAATGTTCCGCCTGAATTCACAGTTACACTATACATTTTATGATTCGAAGCCAGATTCACAGTTGACCCGTTTAAAACAAATGCATTAGTATTCCATGTACCCGTACCCTGCAGTGAATGTGAAGAAGTATCAAAATAAAATGTCGGAGCGCTGACGACTCCGTTGTTTGTGAGACTGGCTCCGAAAAATTTCAGATAAGCTCCGCCGCCATTAGAAAGCGTTCCGTTATTTACGATATTGCTCCTGAATATTAATCCGTATCCGCCGTTTAGTGTGGTAAGAACTGCACCTGTGTCTATAGTAACTGTACCGTATAATGTTCCGATATATGGAGAACCATTATCGTTGGAATAAGTAGTTCCTGTATTAACTTTTAAAGACCCGTTAAAATTTGAACCTGCTTTACAGTAGAGCCCGGTTGATCCCTGAGTCCTGAATGTACCTGAGCTTGTAACAGTTGAACCTCCATTGAAATAAAAATTCCCAATAGCAGTGAATATAAAAGAATTAGGGTTTAAGATAGAACCATTTGAAAACGTAAAATTATTTCCCGGAGTGAATGTAACATTACTTGTCAGGATCAGATTTCCAGTGCCTCCGGCGTCCATATTAGTGCTGGTGAAAGAACCGGCACCGGATACATTTGTAGTAGTATCAAAAATTAAATTAGTTGTATTTATTGTCGAATTATTTACAAGAGCAGAACCTTTCATTCGGAAAGTGCTGCCGCCTGTAATTGTACCATTATTTGTAACTGTATTGTTCACCTGGAAAGTATAACCTCCATTATTTGTATTTAATGTAGCTCCTGCATCTACAGTAACGGGTCCGTTAAATACAGCATAATAAGGAGACTGATCATTATATGTAAAAGCTGTACCAGTATTTACTTTATAAGCAGAATTAAAGTTTGAATTGTTTCTGGCAATGATATTAACAGAGCCCTGAGCCTGAATTAAACCTGCACCAGAAACCGTTCCCCCGCCGTTAACAGCCAAATACCCGGAATTAATTGTGAGAGTTCTGGTATTTGGACTTAATAATCCCCCGTTATTTACTGTAAAGCCGGAAGTCGGAGAGAATGTTACATTATTTCCCAGAGAAACATTTCCTAATGAGCCAATTGAAATAATTGATCCTGTATATGTTCCGGTACCGGTAATTGTTGTTGTAGAATCGAAGGATAAACTCTGACAGGTTGCAGAACTATTATTTATAAAACTCGGACCTTTCATACTGAACGCAGCGCCGCCGCCGGTAGTTAAGGTTCCGTTAATTGTCACAGAATTTTTTGCCAGTGTGGTATATCCGCCGGCCGGGCTTGTAAAAACTGCACCGGCATCCACTGTGATTGTTCCGGAGAAAATTCCAATATATGGCGGCTGATCATTCCCCGCAATTAATGTTCCGGAATTAACTTTTACAGCGCTGTTAAAAGTTGAACCGTTCCTGAATATAAAATTTACTGTATTCTGTGTCTGTAAAATTCCTGCATTCGGACCAAAACCGGAAACAACTCCGCCTGTATTTATAATAAATGAGCCTGAATTAAAAGTGAATGTTTTCGAACCCGGATCGAATATTCCTCCGTTGTTAATACTGAATGAAGAGCCGGGTGAAAATGTAACATTCGAGCTTAAAGTCACTTTACCTGTTCCTCCTACCGTAATTGTGCTGCTGGAATAAGTGCCGGTGCTGGTGACTGAAGTAGTAGAATCAAATTGTAAATTTGCTGAATTTATAGTCCCATTGTTTATCATTACTGCGCCTCTCATAATGAAATTATTTCCTGATACAGTACCGCTAACTGTTAAATTTCCATATGCTCTGTTGGAATATCCGCCTCCGGGAGTTGTCAGAATTGCTCCCACATCTACTGTCATTGTGCCTTTGTAATCAGCAATGAACGGTCCGCCGTCATCATAGGAAGTTGTAGTACCGGTATTGACTTTGAGCGGAGCATTGAAGTTGGAACCGATTTTTACAATCATTGACACAATTCCCTGTGTCTGAAATATCCCGGAATTTGAAATATTCGATCCGCTGTAAGCATAGAATGCCCCGGAGTTTACAGTAAGGGTTCTTGTATTAGGATTTAAAATTCCTCCATTCAACACAGAAAAAGTAGGTGTTGGTGAGAATGTAAGATTATTTGCAAGAGACACATTTCCTGTTGATCTTATTGAAATGTTATTAGCAGTATATACTCCTGTACCTGCTAATGATGTAGTTGAATCAAAATATAAATTCGAACCCCTGATAGTATCATTATTCGTCAGA
>CAZLOL010000283.1:0-4853 GCA_964561045.1 uncultured Ignavibacteriaceae bacterium
TCTTCTGCAGAATAGTTTTAGAAAATCGAATGCATCTCATTATTACTCCCGCTGTGTCCCCGCTTCAGATGTAATCTGATCTTTAAATATATTCCTGCGGGAGACTCAGCGGGAACAGCAATAGCCCCCTCCCCTATTGTTTTTCAGAGAGTCTCTCAAAACTCCGAAACCTCCTTACCAAACCCCGGTTTGGTAAGGAAAGCTCAATAGAATTCAGCATTCACTTATGGGCTTTTGGGTAGAGAGAAAATTAGACTTGATATTATAAATCCTATTCATTTATATTTTAAAAACAATTTCTATTTCTATAAAATAAGTTAGGAAATTATTTTATTACTGCTTTTTAGCTCTTCCGGAATTGTTAATTTATGTTTTGTTATTTATTAAAAACATAAAGTTCACAATATATTTAATGTTTTTTCATATATAAAAATCATTATTATGAAAAGCAATTTTCCTTCTCTGAATTCCGCATATCATTAATATAACCTGTATGACTCCGGCATTAATTAAATCCTGTGTTTTGATTTAAGTTGATCTTTAAATGTTGTTTAATCTCCATTCCAAATGATCTATACAGTTCATTTTAATCTTTTATTTTCTAAATCTGTTTTTAGATTGAATTTATAATAAGGCAGTATATTAAATAATATTGTCCAATTTAAATAAAAGGAGATATCAAAATGAAGCATTCTTACAAATTTAAATTCTTTACCTGCTGTTTAATTTTTATTCTTAACATTAGTGCGGCAATTGCTCAGAACCTGTCAACTGTTATTAATGCTAATATTCCTGCTTCCGGAATGAATCTTACATTGAATTCAGTGACTCTCTTTAATACAGCGACAGGGTCTAACATCAGCGCAATGAGAGACAGCGTGTTCAAAAACTGGGTTTATCCAAACGGTGTCGTTGTCGGCGCAAGCGCCATAGTTTCTGATGTTTACAAAATGGGTCAGCAGACGGGACTTGATACTTCAGTAATATCAAATCATTACTCTTTTCTTAGCTCCGGCGTCAGATCGCTTCAAACGGGTGATAAGCTTTATGTCTGCTCTTACACTCTGATTGACAGCACTTACGGAACTTTCAATTTTACTACAATTGGTTATGAAGACGGTTCGGGTAATGCAAAATTCGAACCGTTCTTTTATATGTGCCCCCTTCATCACAGTAATTATATAAAGGTTACAAAACCGGGAGGAGCGCATGATGTTGAGTTCAGCGTTACAAATGTTTTCGGAGCGGGTGCAAGCGGCTGGGGAGATTGTGTAATTTCCTGCGACGGGGAAACCGTTGTTGACTGCTACGGACTTGTAGGAGGAGATGCAACTTTTCTCTGGGAATATAAAACCACAAAAGATTGCGCTACCATTGGCAAATGCTGCCGCTGCATTTTCTATTTTGGATTTGCAAACGGCTTCAGCTCTGTAGGTGTTGGAGCTGACGGCTTTACAATTGAGCTGAGTGGAAGCTTCGGATGGAAAGGTTCTACTGAAGCCGTTGTGAAACGTTGCTGTCCGACCGGTGCTGTTGTTGCTTTTAATTTCGCTCCGCAGACTTCGGGAACTTCTGAAGTTCTTCTTTCTGTCTGCGCTGTTTCTGAATCTACAGGATGGGTTTCGGGCTCTACAGGAACTGTAAGAAGAACTACTGACGGCGGTAATACTTGGACTCACGCAGGCAGCGGATTAACTGGAGATATTGTTAATATTAATGCGCTGGATGCTAACACCGCTTTCTGCACAAATTCACCTTCAGCTACTATTATTTATAAAACAATGAACGGCGGAGTTAACTGGATTCCTGTCTTTAACCAGCCCGGAGGATTTATTGATGCTATTCAAATGGTTTCTCCTGCAATCGGCTACGCACTTGGAGATCCTGTGGGAGGGAAATGGACAGTTCTAAAGACTACTAATTCAGGAAATACCTGGCAGAGAATGGCTACCGAGCCATTCCAAATTGGAACTGAAGCAGGATGGAACAATTCGTTCAGGATATTAGGTAACCATATGTGGTTCGGTACAAATGACAATCGTGTGTACCATTCATTTGACTTAGGGCTGACCTGGAATTTTGCTCCGACTACCGCAGCTTATACCTTTGCGCTTCAATATAACAGCTTATCTAACGGATTAGCCGGAGGAACCGGTATGGTCAGATCAACTAACGGCGGACTCTCTTACTCTAATGCTTCTATGCCAGGTTCTTTATCAGCGGTTTACGGCATTGAAGGATTTGGAAATGAATGGTGGGCAATCGGCAATGGTTCCAGTATTTACTATTCTATAAATAACGGATCGGGATGGTCATCTGTTTATACTCATACTTTTGAATCAGTTTCCTCTTTGAATGCTATCGATCTTACAATTGCAGGAGGCGATGTCTCCGGCTGGATAGTAGGAAATTCAGGAGAGATCATCAGAATGGGCTCTCTCTCTCTAGATGCAACTCTTAGTCTTAAAGCATTAATTGAAGGATTTTATGATTCCGGAACAAATATTCAGGTTGGCGATACGGCAAAAGCATATCTTAGAAATAATTCAGTTCCGTATGCACTCGTTGACTCTGCAAAGGCATACATGAATTCTGCGGGGAATGCCGATCTTAATTTTTCTCATGCTCCTGCAGGAAGTTATTATATTGTTATAGATCACAGAAACAGCATAGAAACCTGGAGCTCTGCCGGAGTTTCCTTCACTCCGGGAAGTGTTACAAATTATGATTTTACTACTTTAAGCAGTCAGTCATACGGAAGTAACCTTAAGCTGAAAGGAACTAAGTGGTGCATTTACAGCGGGGACGTTCTGCGTAACGGATCAGTCGAACTGAGCGATGTTCTTGAAGTTTATAATAAATCTTCTGCATTCACAACAGGATATGTAAACTCTGACGTAAATGGAGATAATATTGTTGATCTATCTGATATTACTATTACATTTAATAATGCAATTAATTTTGTAACTGTTCTTAAACCATAAATTATATTTCTTGTATTAAACTGAATAATATATAATTTATTATTATCATTTCGTCATTGCAGGAATTTAGTTTAAAAAATAAAATCCCAAATGTTATTAATTTAAACTTCAGGACTGCAATGACATTTGTAAAATATGTTTCATAGCTGAGTCAATTACAGATCTGCATCATCCGCAGTTTTATTAACAAAACTATTCCTTATACCCTGGAGTTCAGCTTAACCCTTGATTATATAATTTCCTGTTGCTCGTTTACTTTAAAAGGATCATACTTTTTGTCTCGGCAAAACCATCAGTTTTCAAAGTATAAAAATATACTCCGCCGGATAAACTGCTTCCGTCAAATACTGCTTCATATTTTCCGGGATTTTTCATTCCATTTACAAGAACGGCAATCTCTTTTCCCAGCATATCATAAACTTTCAAAGAAATAAATCCCGGATTCGAAATCCAAAATTCCAGATGTGTTACCGGATTGAACGGGTTCGGATAATTCTGTTTCATTTCAAACTTTTCAGGGATCTGGCTTGATATTGAATTTACATTGACCGGCGTAGATACTATACCTGTATAGCATTCCTGATTCGTGCCTCCTGATCTTTCATCAGTCCACACGGGAACTATCCTGTTCTTATGATAATCTACTCCTATATAGTCTCCGAATCTGACATCGTTATTAGGTTGATTTGTCGGCGTGGGCTGGGTGCTTACTAAATAGTTTGTAAAGGTTAACCCTCCGTCTTTAGAATGCCCTATGTAATCTTCTATTATTGTATTCGAAGATGTATTCCTTGCATCATAAAAATTTATTACAACATATCCGGAATCATTTACTCCTATCCATGGCCAGCACTGAAGCTTTCCGTTACCGACCTCATCATCATTGACTCTTAAAGGCGCAGACCAGTTCAGTCCCCTGTTTGTTGACCGTGATAAAAATATATCAGGGTCGCCGTTCCTTGAATCACAGAATGTCACATAGATATTCCCCCTTCCCGGTCCGTTTGATATATCCGTTGCTATGGACGGGAAAGTAATTCCGCTTGATGAAATGGGAATTATAGGTGTCGTACCCTGCGCTATGGTTATATCAGTCCCGAATGTATTTCCTCCGTCGGTCGATCTGTCAAACCGTACGATATCATCATTTGTTGTTCCGTCCAGCCAGGTTACATATACTTCACCGTCAAGTCCGACTGCTACATCCGATCCCTGTACACCAAACATCACATCACTTACAGGAACGGCATTTGTCCAGTTAACTCCCGCATTGGTTGACTTTGTCAGCTTTATGCCTGTCTCACCGCTGAATCTTGTCCAGCTTACATAAATATTGTTGTAAAAAGGACTTCCCTGTGTGAAATCGGTTCCTATATACTCTTTATCTTCAGAACCGGTATTAGCAATAAGATATGCGTTGGGAAATGTCACTCCTCCGTCCGTTGATTTGTAAACTGCCAGCGCACCGGTACTGCCGATGCAAACTACTGCAATATAAAAATTTCCCGCCGAATCTACTCCCACCGCAGGATCGCTGTTCCTTGGAAATCCCGGGAGCAGTGTCGAATCCAGCAGCCTGCTTACTGCCCACGTCATCCCTCCGTCTGTAGAATAGCTGTAACCGACTCTTCTGTTTGCCGGAGTGACTCTTATTCTGAAATCCCTGAATGCAGCCACTACCCTGTTCGGGTCTTTCCGGCTGATCTTTACGGAAGTTTCATTCTGAGGGAATGTGTCCTTTGAAATGTTAATGTTTGTAAACACTGAAGATGTGTATTCTGTAACATAATCAGAGAAAGAAAACTTCCTTACTTCTTTCATTTCGGTTTCTTCATCAAGCGGTCTCATAAATCTTCCGGGTTTGTCATT
>CAZLOL010000284.1:0-4845 GCA_964561045.1 uncultured Ignavibacteriaceae bacterium
GTACTGAAGTTCTGGAGCATACAGTCAATGACAGAAAAACAATAAGTAATATAAACCTGTTATTAAAAAAAGATGGTCACATTATCATCTCCGCTCCTTTTACATACGTACTGCACGAAGCTCCGCATGATTACAGGAGATATACTCTTTATGGTTTGATGAAAATTCTTGAAGATCATAACTTTGAGATCAGATCCGCTTTCTCAATGGGTGCTGCATTTTCATCGGGGTTTTATATTTTTTATTATTCACTGTTAAAAATATTTTTTTTCACATTAAAAAAAGCCGGGTTCAAGGGCATTCACAATAACCGGATAGTAAGGTCTGTTACTGACTTTCCGGAATTTCTATTTTATAAATTCAGTATTCGTTCATTCAGGAAAAAACTAAGGGATAATAAGTTTCCTTCCGTGAATGAAATGTATTCATCACTAGGATATTTTATTGTTGCAAAAAAAGTAAAAGATTTTAAAGATAATTAAAGTGATGACAATCGTAGAAATATCAGAATGCTTTCCGAATAAATTCAAGCCAGTGACCGGAGAATTCATTCTTCAGCATGTGAAAGCAATGTCAGTTCACTGCAGGGTCATCACTCTTGTTCCGGTGAGATTCGTTCCAACAAAAGAATTATTTTCCAAAGGTATTGCAAAAGCATTACCGGAACTTAAGAATTGGTATAAATCACTTAAGAATACGAATAATTATACTGACGGAAATTTATCCGTTATTTATTTCGGATATGTATCACTTCCCAGACCATATTTTGAATCTTCTGATACTAAATTCATCAATTTTTTTTTTTACAATAAAGTAAAAAGCTTAATAAAGGATCATAATCCGGATCTGATATGCTGTAACTGGCTAAGACCCTGGTCTGAACTTTCTTATAAGCATGCGGCAGAGCTTAATGTTCCGTTCATTCTTGATCATCACGAAGACATACCGACCCTTAAAAAATTATTTCCGGCTGATTACAAGAATTTTTTTAAACCATTTGAAAAAGCCGACAGAATAATTGTTCACAGCAGTGTAAATAAAAAAGAACTCGAAGAAGAGAATCTAAATCTAAAAAAAATCTCCGTTGTTTATCTCGGTCAGAATTTTTCAACAAGCAGTAAAGCAAAGGTCTTTAATTTCAATCAGCTAAAATTAGTTTGTGTAAGTCATTTGTATGAAAGAAGAAAGAATGTTGATGTACTGATAAAAGCTTTAGCAATTATTAAAAGAAATGGTTATAATACTTTCAGTCTGAGTATAACCGGAGACGGAAATTTGAAACAGGAATATACTGAACTTGCTAATAGTCTGGAAGTTAAGGACATAGTAATTTTCACAGGATCTAAAACACAGGATGAGCTCGGAAAAATTTTAGACGGAGCGGATATTTTTGTACTGCCGAGTTTTCCGGAGGCATTCGGCGTTGTTTTCATAGAGGCATTAGCAAAAGGATTGCCTGTAATTACATGCGAAGGAAACGGCGGAGGGGAAGAGCTGAAAATGCTTGGATATCCCGCTGTACTCGTAAAGCCAGATTCTCCTGAGAAACTTTCAGAAGCTGTCATTGAATTATCAAAAGACAAAGACAGAATGGCAAGGATGTCTGAGAAAGGTAAGCAAATTGTTAATGAATATTTTACGTGGGATAGAAATGCTCAGTCATCGATCGGTATATTTGAAGAAGTCATAAAGGAATATCATTCTAAAGGATAAATGCAGAATAAATGTGCGGAATAAACGGAATATTGTACTTTAAAGATTTTCATAAAGATGAACCTTTATCATTTTTTGAAAATAGTATCCGCAAAATGAATGAAGAGTTAGCTCACAGAGGTCCGGATGGCAATGGTATTTTCATAGATTACCCTGTATGTTTAGGTCACAGAAGACTTAGTATTATTGACCTTTCTGAAAATGCAAATCAACCAATGTTCAATGAAGATAATTCCATCGTAATTATTTTCAATGGTGAGATCTATAACTACACCGAACTCATACCCGATCTTAAAAGCAAAGGTCACATCTTTAAAACCAGGAGCGATACTGAAGTAATCCTGCATTCATATGAAGAGTATGGAACAGACTGCGTGAACAGATTCAATGGCATGTGGGCTTTTACCTTATATGATCTGAAGAAGAAAATACTTTTTGCATCAAGAGACAGATTTGGAGTGAAACCATTTTACTATTATAAAGATGACAGAAAGTTTATTTTTTCCAGCGAGATAAAAGCAATTTTAAAGATAGAAAGTATAAATGAGGCAAATCACGGAAAGGTATATGATTATCTCGCTTACGGATATAAAACAAGCAACGGGGATACATTTTTTAAAAACATAAATGAATTAGAGCCGGCTCACAATATTATTATTCAGAATGGTAAGATTGAAATAAAAAAGTACTGGGATTTTAATAATGAAAAATTCAGAGGGAATGATATCAGTAAAACGCTAAATGATCTTTTATATGATTCAGTTAAGTTAAGATTCAGAAGTGATGTGCCTGTTTCCATACTTCTAAGCGGTGGTCTTGACTCGGGAATAATTACAAAGATCACAGACGAACTTATAGAGAGCAATCAGGTGAAAGAAAATGAAGTAACCGCATTTTCTGCCGTATTCCCGGGATTTATGTATGACGAATCAAAGACTGTAAAAGAATTTATCCGGACTTGCAAACACATCAGATCAATAGAAATTACTCCCGGAAACGAAAGTTTACTTGAGCATATAGATCGATTTGTTTATGGAATGGGTGAACCGGTTTTCAGCACCACAAGCTTTGCACATTTCATTTTAATGAAAGAGATTAAGAAACAGAATGTGAAAGTTGTGATGAACGGACAGGGTTCTGACGAAGCGTGGTGCGGATACGGTAGATATTTCATCGGATATTTTCTTCTTGATCAGTTAATATCCAAGCCTCAGGAATTTTATACACAGATGAATTCTATTTCGGATAAGATGAAGTATTCATATAAGTTCATATTGTCTCAGACAATGAAAGCGGTCCTATCAAGAAGATACAGTTCATATTTAAGAGCAAAATATAAAGAAGGCATGATTGACTGTCTGACATTTGATTTCTTCCGGAAAAGCTACAAGTATATTTCAAATCCTGAATACAGCAAACTTTCATCAGTTAACTTATCAGGATATATGAAATACAATTTACAGTATCAGGGATTCAATCAGATTCTGCATTATGAGGATCATTCCTCAATGCAGAGTTCTATAGAGATTCGTTCGCCGTTCATAGATTACAGGCTTATGGAGTTAGCATTTTCATTACCTGACAGAATAAAATTTGACAAAGGCGTAACAAAGAAGGTACTGCGTGAACTCTTTAAAGATAAGCTACCCGAATCTGTAATAAATAATCATCTGAAGATTGGATTCATGACTCCTTTTGATAATTGGATGGATCAGGATAATACAAGATCATTTGTGAATGATCTGATAAATTCAGATTCATTTAACAGCAAAAGAATTTTCAATCCCGGCAGGATAAGAGAGAAATTCAGCAATAAAAATAATAACTGGGACTTTCCTTTCTGGAGAGTATTAAATCTTGAGCTGTGGTCACGGGTATATGGTATTAATAATCTGTAGATGCCCGATAAATTTATTTATACTTTGCCGATATATGAATTATAAAATAATTATTTTACAGAGAATCCTGCCTCATTACAGAGCCGGAATATTCAGAAAACTCTGCGGAAGATTTCCCGGTACTAAAGTAATTTACGGACAGCCATTTAAAAATGAGTCACTTAAGAACGCTGAAGATTTGAGTGAAGATATTTTTATAAAATGCAGTAACTCCTACTTTGACAGAAAAGGCAAAATATTTATTTCAAACATATACTCAAGAATAAAACAGATCAAACCTGAGATCATTATCTCTGTATTCAACGTGGGTAATCTAAATATTTATGTTTTATTCATTCTGAGAAAATTTTTAAAGTTCAGGATCATTTTATGGAGTTTTGGATACGATCCCGAATCAGGATTTAATCCCGATAAAAAAATAACTGATAAAATCAGACTGTATCTTTCACAGAAAGCTGATGCGGTGATATTTTACTGGGAGAACGGTAAACAGGAAGTAAGCAGATTCTCAAAAAAAACTGATCATTATTTTATTGCTCCGAATACACTGGATACTGTTATGCAGACAGAATTTAAAGAGACTTTTGATTTAGCCGGAAAAGAAAACATAAAAGAGGAACTTGGAGTCAGTGAAAGATATCATTTTGTTTACATTGGAAGATTGCTAGAAGACAAGCAGGTTGATCTGCTTATTAAGGCTTATGGTCTGCTTGAAAATGAAAAAAATGACTGCAGGCTGACAATTATCGGAAATGGTCCGGAAAAAAATAAACTTATTAATTTATCTAAGGAGCTGAAGCTGAAAAACATACATTTTACCGGAGAGATACTTGATGAAAAACAGACAGGCAAGTGGATTTATATAAGTGATGCATTTGTAATGCCGGGTAGGCTGGGTCTTTCTGTAGTGCATACTTTCTGTTTCGGTACTCCGGTCATTTCACAGAAGAAGGAGAAACATTTTCACGGAGAAGGGATCGGATATGTAAAGGACGGGGTAAACGGATTTCTTGTTGAAGACGGAAATATATCGGAACTTTCAGAAAAAATGAAGCTGATCATTTCTGATAAAGAACTTTCAGGCAGATTAAGGTCAAATGCATTTGATACATCACTGAATGTATGTTCAGTCGAAAATATGATTAATGGATTTGAAAGAGCGATTGAATATGTAAAATGAGTTTGTAAAGTTTGTAAAGTTTATAAAGTTTATAAAGTTTATAAAGTTTATAAA
>CAZLOL010000285.1:0-4824 GCA_964561045.1 uncultured Ignavibacteriaceae bacterium
AAGTTTGAACTGTCGCAGAATTATCCGAATCCGTTCAATCCGTCAACCGTTATTAATTATTCGTTAAGTGAAAATAGCTTTGTGACTTTGAAAGTATATGATGTTGTCGGAAATGAAGTTGCAACTTTAGTAAATGAAAAGCAAAACAGCGGAACATATAACTATCAGTTTTCTACTGTCAATTATCAGTTATCAAGCGGAGTTTATTTTTATAAGATTCTGGCAGGTGAGTTTTCATCTGTTAAGAAAATGATAATTTTAAAATAATTTATTTTATAAGTCTCAATTAAATATAAAGGAGTGAATCAAAATGAAAAACCTAATTACGAAATTTACCTTACTGGCATTATTTACTTTCTGTTTTGAAAGTTATAATATTGCAGCACCTGTAAATCCTTTTATCAGCTCTGTAAGTCCGGGAATTAACTCTGTTAACTCCGGCAGGTCAGAAAATATAATAATCTATTTTTCACAGGATATGGATCCCTCCACTATTAACAGTTCGGGAATTCATGTATCAGGATACGAAAGCGGAAATATGACAATAAACATTGTCTATAATGCAGCTGCAAAAACTGCCATAATAGATCCCACTGCTGATTTTAAGACAGGAGAACTCATAAGCATAAGCATCAACAGCAGTGTGAAGACAAATTTAAATGTTAATATCGATCCGGTGACATATTTATTTAATGTTGCTTCTCCAAGGGGAGATGGTAATTTCAGCAGCGTTCCTGTATCTCAGAGCAATCTTAAGCCTGCAGATATTGTTTCCGGTGACTTTGATAATGACGGTTTTACAGATCTGATGACATTTAATAAGGATTCTCATACAGCAGCATTCCTGAAAAATAACGGCTTCGGAGTCTTTAATCTTAACAGTTCATTTAATATTGATCCGGAGGAAATCAAAAGTTTTTCAGCTGCTGATTATGACAATGACGGTGATCTTGATCTTGCATTTGTTATTGGAGTATATGGATTTTTCGATTTTAAGATATTTTTAAATAACGGCAACGGAACATTTGCAGGGGGCTTCAGAGATCATATCTATACATCAGGAAGAGTAGGAACAAGTCAGATGAAATCCTTTGATATAGACAATGACGGTGACATTGATCTGCTCCCATTGTCTAACGATAGATTCTCAGGAATGATATCCATATTAATTAATAACGGCAACGCTGTATTTATTCCTCCTGGAAGAAGTATAGGACAGGTCATTTGTACCGCAAGCTATCCTGTCGCGGGTGAAGTAAGTTCATATGCATTTGCCGATGTAAATAATGATGGAGACCTTGATGCACTTCTGGTTTCTTATCATGCAGAATTTGATGAAAGCTGCAATTGCATAATTGAATGCCTGACAATTTCAGTAATGTCAAACAATGGTCACGGAATATTTTCATTTAGCAGCTCTTATGATTTACCCGGTTATGGTCACGATATTATATGCACCGGAGATTTTGATAATGACGGATATGCAGATGTCATGTGCAAAGGTCTGTTCCTTAAAAATAATGGTGCCGGATCTTTTTCTTTAATTCCCGGCTCAATATATTCCGGCAAAGGCATAGCAGGAGATTTTGAATCTGACGGTGATCTTGATATTGTTACACTTGAAGGAAATTCAATAATGCTTTATAAAAATACAGGAAACGGAACTTTCACTGCTCCGGTGAATTTCGGAACAGGTTTAAGTCCCGTTGCATTATGTTCGGGTAACTTTGACGGAGACTGCGATCTGGATATTGCAACATGCAATAGTGAAAGTAATGATGTAACGGCTCTGTTTAATTCAAGTAATAATTTGCTTTCGGGACCTGAACTTATTATTTCTAACTCGGAAAATACTCTGTTCTCAATACAGGATCAGGGCGGATACTGGGAAATCATAAACCATCCTCCCTGTAATGCAGTGATAAACGGAAGCAATCAAAACCAGACAGTTTATGTAAATGCAGGATCTAACCCCGGTTCATTTATATTATATCATCATTCCTTTGATGACTGCGGGTGGCAAACCGGCAACAAAGCTGTATATGTTGATGATCCATTACCGGTTGAGCTTTCCGCTTTTGTTTCTGAAGTTAAGGGAAACAATGTGAAATTAAACTGGACAACTGCTACTGAGACGAACAATTCCGGATTTGATATAGAGCGGTCAAACGTCAAAGGTCAAACGTCAGACGAATGGACAAAGATCAGTTTTATTCAGGGTCATGGGACAACTACAGCTCAGAATAATTATGAATTCACAGACAGAAATCTTTCTTCGGGAAAATATAAATACAGACTGAAGCAGATAGATTTCAACGGCAACTATGAATATCATGATCTAAATGATGAAGTAGTAATAGGCGTGCCGGAGAAGTTTGAGCTTTCGCAGAATTATCCTAATCCTTTTAATCCATCAACGCATTTGGAATTTGGGATTTCGAATTTGGGATTTGTTTCTTTGAAGGTGTATGATATGCTTGGAAAAGAAGTAGCAGTTTTAGTTAATGAGATCAAGCCTGCGGGAAGATACGAAGTTGTGTTTGACGGAAGTAACCTTGGAAGCGGGATTTATTTTTATAAGATCGAGGCGGGAAGTTTTTCTGCTGTTAAGAGAATGATACTGATCAAATAGTATTATAGTGTTACGATCGAAGAAGCCCGGATGCCGGGAGTCATTCGGGCTATTTAGTAACGAAAAAGTTGAGAGTTAAAAGTTGATAGTTAATAGTTGAAAGAAAATGAAATCAATGAACCTCCTCGCCGCAAGCGGCGGGGAATTAAACCCTAAGCGATTAAACATTAAAAATAATTCAAAATAATAATCTTTAAATAAAGGAAACCAAATTATGAAAGCAATATTCTGTTTTATTTTAATACTCGTTAGTTTTACTTTTACAAAAGGTCAGGATGTAAATCAGAAATCATTAAGCGATGTGCTTGATGAAAACGGAAGACTCAGGCAAAATGTGCAGGGAAGCTTTTCAGCACACGGATACAAAATGTTAAAGGATAATAAGAGTGCCCCGCTTTTTATTGCACATGATTCTGAAAATAACATTAGACCATCTGATGCTATGTCAGGGAACTGGTCAGCTATGGGAGGAGGAGCGGGAGAATATGATGACTTTCATTCCTATTATCCGGAAGTATTTTCCGTTGCTGTATCCGGAAACAATGTTTACATGGGAGGATATTTCTATCATTTTCTTTATCAATTCAGCGATCCACCCGGAAATAATATTGCAATGTGGAATGGCATCTCGTGGCAACCCTTAATAGATGGTATCAGTGGTGTAGATGGGGTTAACTCAAATGTAACAGCTTTAGCAGTATCAGGTAATAATGTTTATGTCGGAGGATATTTTACAACTGCCGGAGGTTTACCGGTAAATTATATTGCAAAGTGGGATGGAAGTAACTGGCATGCTTTGACTGATGGGATAAGTGGTATTGCCGGTGTTAATGGTGCTGTCAGTACTATTTCTATATCAGGAAACAAGGTATATGTTGGAGGTCAGTTTACAATGGCAGGTGGTTCACCGGCAAATAATATTGCCATATGGGACATTAATACAAGTACCTGGTCTGCAATTCTAGATGCTGAAACCCTTATTAATGGTATTGATGGTATAGTCTTTCACATCGAAGTCTCAGGAAACAATATTTATGCTGGAGGAAATTTTACACATGCAGGAGGAACACCAGCAAATTTAATTGCAGTATGGAATGGAAGCACCTGGTCATCTTTGGGAACTGGTCTAAGTGGAGGAACATATTATCCAGCTGTTTGGGCTATAGCTATTTCAGGAAGTAATGTCTATGTGAGCGGAAATTTCTTAAATGCCGGAAGTGTATTAGCTAAAAGTTTAGCAATTTGGAATGGTTCTGACTGGCTGGCTATGGGAAGTAGCGGGGGTGGGAATGCCTTTCCTTCAACAGTATGCCTGAGAGTATCCGGAAACAAGGTCTATGCGTCTGGATCTTTTTATACTGGATTTTTATTTGGTGTTATGGTATGGAACGGACAAACATGGTCTTATTTGGGAACAATAAATTTTTCACCAGGATGGGCTATAACTTCATCAGGAAACAATATTTATGTAGGGGGGCGTTTTTCTTCACCCGGGAATTCTATAGCACAATGGAATGATCCCGATGTAAATGGAGTTGGCAGACAATTAATCTCCGGAGCAGGACCTGTTAATTTCAATGATGCAGGAAAAATTACAGCAGCAACTATAGATATAAACTCCGGAGCAGGCGCAGGTCAGGTAAATGTTTATCTTTATGATGATCCTCCATTGAATGTCAGCGGAATTCCTTCGGGATATGACATAAGTAATTACAAATGGATAGTTCAGAAAGAAAGCCTTGCAGAACCATTTACAGGTAAAATCAAATTTAATGTATCGGAACTGCCGGAGAATGTAGAAAATCCTTCTAATGCAGTAGTTTACTCCAGACCTACTCCGGATGAAGGGACTTTCACAGCTCTTCCAACAACATATAATAGTATAACAGGTGAGATAATAGCAGACATTACAACCTTTAGTGAATATGTACTGGTTTCTGATGTTCCCCTCCCTGTTGAACTTTCATCGTTTAATTCATCGGTCAATACTAATAATGTTAATTTAAAATGGACAACGGCTTCGGAGACAAATAACTCGGGATTCGATATAGAGCGGTCAAACGTCAAAGGTCAAATGTCAGACGAATGGACAAAGATCAATTTTATTCAGGGTCACGGGACAACTACAGCACCGAACAATTATGAATTCACAGACAGAAATCTTTCTTCGGGAAAATATAAATACAGACTGA
>CAZLOL010000286.1:0-4823 GCA_964561045.1 uncultured Ignavibacteriaceae bacterium
GTTTAACCACAAACCAAAATACCCTAGCCATGATCAATATAACATTATTCAGTCAGATAGTTAATAAATTAAATAGGCAAGAATTTAAAAAGATAGTAGATAAATATGATTCAGATAAGCATAACAAAGGAATAAACAGTTGGACACAATTTTGCGATGTTATATTTACATTTTGCCAAAGTAAATTCCTTACAGGAAATATCAGATGGATTTCGATTATCGTGCGGGAATCTAAATCATTTGGGAATAACCAAGAAAGTGCCGAAAAAGTCGTCGTTATCTTATGAAATTATACAACGATACCGGCACTTGTTCGAGGATTTTTTTCATGTTGTATTAACTTCAATACAGAGCGAGAATGATTTTAAACGAGAGAGTTTTAATGTCCGGATAAAGAAAAAGATATTTGCATTAGATTCAAATCTTGTAAGTTTGTGTCTATCATTATATGATTGGGCAAAATACAGAAATCAAAAAGGAGCAATAAAGCTGCACACATTGCTTGATTATGATGGTTGTTTGCCGGTGTACGTTCATGCAGGTGATGGTAAACTTAGCGATAACAAAGCAGCATATCATATAAAAATACCTTCAGGGAGTGTAGTAGTGGCAGATAGAGGATTTGTTGATTTTAAGTTATTATCATAATGGGATGAAAGAGAAATAAATTTTGTAGTTCGATTAAAAGACAAAATTTATTATATATCTTATGGAGAAGGACCTTTACCGCTGAAAAAAGATTCCAACATACTGATAGATGAGGATATTCTATTAGTCAACAAAGGCACAAGAGACAAATACGGTAAAAAATTAAGAAGGATAGCTGTATATGATCAGAAGAATGATGTTACAATTGAATTAATTACCAATAATTTAATTTGGACGGCTTCGACGATTGCAGAGTTGTACAAACGCAGGTGGGACATAGAAATTTTCTTTAAGGAATTAAAAACTCATTTAAAAATCAAATCTTTTGTCGGAACTACAGAAAATGCCGTGATGATACAGATTTGGACGGCATTGATTAGTTATTTAATGTTAAGATATTTAGAGAGCATTTCAAAGTTTGGATGGAGTCTTTTGAATCTAATTGCAGCTCTTAGGGGTTGACGCCGATGTTGGTGTTCGAAAAAAGTTTGCTTATAAAATTTTAACTAAAACAAACTGTTTCTGCAAATTTTTTGGACAACAACATCTACGCTCTTGATCCGATACTATTTGTGATAGAACAACATCATCCGCAGCAAAAAAAGAACAATCTGTGTTTATACTTTCCTTAATCTGCAATTCTAATTGTAAAAAAAAACTGTGAGTAATTTAATACTCACAGTTCTTTAAAAAATATTTTATAAAAGAAATAAAATATTTACGGGATACTACTTATTTCAAAAGCATCATCTTCTTTGTCGAAACAAAGCTCTGTCCGTTACCTTCAGATACTATCCTGTAGAAATATGTTCCGCTTGAGAGATTTGATCCGTTGAAATTAACAGTATAGTACCCTGCCGTCTTGATCTCATTGACAAGTTCAGATATTTCCCTTCCTGAAATATCATAAAGCGTTATGCTTACTTTACCATCAACAGGTAAATCATAATTTATCTTAGTCGAAGGATTGAAAGGGTTAGGATAATTTTGTGACAAACTGAATTTTACAGGTAATCCAATATTGACTTCACCTGATAGATTAAAGAATGTGAACTCTCCGTTGAAATCAATTTGCTTCAGTCTGTAGTTGTATTTTCCGGTGGTCAGATCCCTGTCGGAGAATGTGTAATTCTTTTGTGAAGACGTTGTACCATTTCCGTTTACAAATCCGATCTTTGTCCATTCACCATTCACGGAAGATCTTTCAATATCAAAACCTGAATTGTTTGTCTCTGTGGCAGTTGTCCAGTTTAAGCTAACATTTCTTCCGTTAACTGATGAAGTGAATGAAGAAAGCTCTACAGGTAGCGGAGAATCACCGTCAGTCAGAATAAATCTTGAGAAGCCTGTTAATCCATAAACTGTAATATTGTGATTGGCAACATCAAGTATATATTCACCAGGATCTGTTCCCTGAACTGTATAAGGTACATAGATTGTATCGTTGCCATTATTCTTTGCAACCCTGATAAGATTTTCATCTGCAATTGTACCTATGAGAGCAGGTGAATAATGCAGCGTTACATTATAGGTATAGCCTGCGTTAGCAGAGTTTGTCGGATAAATATTCCAGTAAACATTTCCGAATCCGCTGGTCACTGAAATATGCGGCAGTCCTGGAGGATTTTCACCTGAATAATATTGAGCGTTTATATCCGCTAATGTACCGAGTGTGGTTACATTAACTGTAGACATAGTATCCTGCTGATGAATGAATTTGTAAATTCCCGTAGATACCGTAGGATTATTATAAACAGGAGGTTGAACAGATACTGGAAATTCATAAGCTCCGATATCGGTCCCGCCTGTTGCAACTGAAGTACTTCTTGGAGTCCCGTTAATGTCAGATCCAATAGTTGATATTGCAATTCCGTTTCCTTTAAGTGTCCAGCAGTTAGTGTTATTTCCATCAGGAAGAAGATTAGTATTAGAACTAAAGCCTGGGTTTCCTGCTAATGTAAAAGCATCTCCGCCTGATACACTTTGAAATCCGGAAAGATCATAAATTGTTGATCCCCACTGAGTCATGGTTGAATTGTTTAAACTATATAGCGCATTGTAATTTGATGCAGAAGGCCTCCAACCTATTGATGGATCAAAGAAAGTCTGTTCATTGGATAATGCAATATTAGATCCTGAAGAAGCAGACCTTGAATTTGAAAATGCATTGTTCCTAATGTCAACTGTGGTACTGTAAAAATCAGATCTTGTGAATGCATAAGTGTTATTACTTCCCGTGCTTGTTCCGTAAATATTTATTGAGTTGTAATAATAATTCATAACCGATGTACTGTCTCCTGACTTCTCATAAATTCCTCTGATCACTCTGTCTGAATTTGAACCTCCGTCAAGACTGATATCATTATTCACGAAAGTTGCATTTGCTGAAAGTTCGTTTGTAAATCCCGTGACATTATCAGCTCTTGCACCTGTGGTTGGAGAAGATCCATACAGTCCCCAGATCTTATTATTTTCAATGATTGTTCCGGGTAATGTTTTTATTGCGATCATTCCAATTATATTATTCGGAAATCCGTTGCTTATTCCTGTATTTATATTTCCAAGATTAGAAACTGTGTTACCTCTGATAGTATTTATCCCGTTTACAAAAATGAAATATCCGATTGTCTGTGTGGGTCCGCCAAAAAAGAAATTCGGATCAGGTGTGCTTGCGTTTGTAACATTTACAACTGTATTGTCAATTAGAGAGAGTGAACCTGAATTTGATGATTCCATATAAAAGCAATAGACTGAACCATAAGGAGTTGCATCTATCATATTGAAATTATTCACGACATTATTTCTTATCACAATATTTTCTTCATAGCTCCTGTTCATAATTCCGAACGAAGATGAATTCACGTCAAGCCGCTGAGCTGTATCAGAAGAGCCTATCGTATTTCCAATTAAAGTCGCCAGACCTGAATTAAAATTTATTCCTGAGCAGCCAAAATAAACAGCAAGGCTTGAGCATCTGATATTTCTTACTGTGTTACTTTCGATTGTTGAAAGACCTGTGGTTCCAAGATCGAGATCTATTCCGTAAAACGGTTCAGATGTAGCGAAGTGAGTTCCGGCTGCATTAGGCGCGGAACCTCCGATGTAATTGTCTTTTACATTGTGTCCATTACCTCCCTTAATAGCTATGAACCTTATAAAAGTAATGCCTGAACCGGTCTGGTAAAAATTGTTTCCGTTAATTTTCCATCCATTGCCTGCACCATCAAATTCAACTAGAGCTCCTGAATTTGTAAAATTAAAAACATTACAGCCTGAAATTTCATTGTTGCTGTTTTCCAGACCGGGTGTTCCGTAAGAGTAAATTGCATTGGTTGGAATGCCTGCTAAATCTGAACGATCTCTTACGTCACAGTTTGTGATGACAATATTACTGTTGCCGCTGAAAATTTCTGATGTACCGAACTGCACGGTGCCTCTGCCGTAAGAAGTTGTCTGTCCTTCAATTATGCATGATCTTAATGTATCATTGATCGAACTGTTGATAAATCTTACTGTTGCTCCGTCACCGGTGTTTCTTAAAGTAAGATCCTTGGAGGCTGAGCCGTTGTTGGATCCGTCAAATGTGACATTATCGGCATTGTTCAGTCCGATTAAGACTGAATCATTTGATCCTGATATTACAGCAGTAACAGCAGGACCGGGTTTAACTATTAAAGAATTCCAGTCATTCAGATCTAGAGAAATAGCTCCTGTCTCAGCAGATGAATTAGCGGTAATTAAGATCACAATGTTATTGCCTGTTTGAGCGCCGGCATTAATTGAGGCAAATGCTCCCGCTGCGCCTGTAAGCGAAGTATAGCTTCCGTCAGCTCCTGTTGAACCTGAAACAGTGATTTGTGAATAAGCTGCATTTGAAAATAAAGCAAATACACAAAGAATGAACGAAATGTAAATTAACTTTTTCATAAGTTGATTTGGTTTAATTAGAGATTAAGAAATGTTGTGAATTAAATATTTTATTTGTGAAAAGGAATTTGCAATGATCTAATAATATAATATGGATTTTATTATTAATTGCTTTGGTGAAAAATAGCTTAAAGGCGGAATTTAAAAAATGATAAAACAAAAAATATATTCTTTAAATGGTACTTCTCAAAGAGATGTTTAAATATCCCTTTGAGTATGACTAATGACCCCACCCAAAAACACTGTTT
>CAZLOL010000287.1:0-4819 GCA_964561045.1 uncultured Ignavibacteriaceae bacterium
TTTTGAATTGTCTGTCGATGCGTTGTCTACAAATATTACTTCCCATAAAACAGCTTTATCAACTTTCTGTAAAGCAAGATGCTTTATTGTTTCTGATAATCTTTCTGCTCCGTTATATGTACAAACTATTATAGAAACTCCGTTTAATTTCTTCTCAGACTTATATCTCGGAAAATTAATATTATAATTAATAAAGACCGGAGATAGGTAGGCAAAGTCTTTTTTGCGTGCGGCTTTCTTTAATAATTTGATCCCCTTGTTGTATGTTCCTCTTGTCTTCAGTAAACCCTCTATTCTCCCAAGGCAGTATTCATGCATAGGTATATCAGTGTCACCTTCGCGTTTTCTGTGATAGGTTAAAAGCTTTTTGTAACGGATACGCCGCAATGTCTTTAAAGTTTTCCTTATTTCATATCTTGCGGATTTGGGAATTAAGTTTTTATTTCTAATCCTGAAACTTTCAGGTGTGGTTTTTAAATAATGATCAAGTCCTGCAGATGCCTGACCGAATCCTCTGAACATCTTTCTGAGATAGACCCAGTTTAATCTGTCAAAAGGTAAATGATGTCTGAATTTTAATCTTGAGTCATACCAGATCTTCCAGCCCGAATTTCTTAATGCATAACAGATCTCCGTGTCTCCGCCGGCTGAGAGTGTATTTCCTTTTCTGTCTGTCAATAATGACTTAAATCCTCCGGAATTAAGTTTTTTCCAGGCATCTTTTCTTACTACCATTGATGCACCCCAGACATATCCCCTTGTCCAGGTAATATCTCCTTCTGTTTCTGATTGCTTCCCGATAGCAAAACTGTTTTTCCAGTCATTGAACCAAAATGCAGGCGACAGATCAAAATCAGCAATACTTTGTCCACCGAGGACTCCGATCTCTGCATTTTCATGCATGATCTCATAAACCATTTTTACAAAATCCTTATTCAATAAATTATCATCATCGCAGAAAATAATATATTCGTACTTAGCAGTATTAAAGCCGGTTTGCCGTGCTTCGCTCAGACCTGGCTTAGGTTCTTTAACTATTTTAAATGCAGTTAAACAATTCGAATTTTCATAAGAGCACTTTGCAATTTCAGCTGTATTGTCGGTTGATGCATTATCTATAATTATTATTTCCCAGGGAATATTCTCCGGCACTACTTGCCTGAAAATATATTTAAGAGTCAGAGGAAGGATGCCTGCACTGTTATAACAGCAAATGACAATTGATACTCCGGCTTTTAATTTGCCTGTTTCCCTCAAAATATTTCCGTTACTGAACTTATATCCGTTACCGTTAATTTTTGATTTATATTCTGATGCCAGGCTGCCGAATGTATTTTTACTGCTGATTATTTCTTTTAGATTCCCTTTTAGCCTTTCTATCTCAAGGACATCTGTGTCTCCTTTAAGCTCCGTTTCCTCAGAAAATATCTTTTTAACAGGATATTTATTTATTTTACTTAAAGTTAAGCCTGCATCACGTATACTGGATGTGATATTTATATCGGTTTCATTTTGTGATAATAATTTCGAATAAAAAGATTCTTTGACTTCTGTTTTGCCTTTGAGCCTGTAAATTTTTCTTAGATATTCCCAGTTTAACTTTCTTACGGATACAAAATGCTTTAATATTAATCTTTGCTCATACAAAATCTTCCATCCGGATAGTTTGACGCCTGACTCCAGATCAGGATCATATGGAAGTTCATAATTTAATTCTGAAATATCTTCCCGGGATACCTTTACATTTAGTTTTAACACATCACTAAGGGCATTTTTTCTGATGACAATTCCTGAATTCCATAAATGCAATCCCCGGTTAGTAATGTCTTCTGATCTTTCTGCAATTTTACCTATGGAATAAAATTCCTTATTTTTTTCAAACCACTTTGGGGGCTTAACGTTACTTTCTAATTCTGTTTGGCCGCCTGCAATCCCGGCATTCTTATTTCTCATTAACACCTTATCGGCAATTCTAAAATAATCTTCGTTGATAAAATCAGTTTCATTCAGAAAGATTATAAACTCAAAACTGCAGATGTTTCCTGCAGTTAACTCAATTTTGCTTTTATCTAATATTGAATGAATTTCAAATTTAAGTTCAGCTTTGCATCCTGAATTTTCCCAGAGCTTTTTTAATTCATTTATATATTCTTCCTTTATAAAATTGCTGAGTAATATTACTTCCCAGTTGTAATCTTTATAAATCTTCTGTTTTGAAATGTGCTCAAGAGATCTTCTTAATAGTTCAAAGGAAGAATTCTGATATTTTAACACAACTGAAATGCCTCTTTTATCCCTATCCTTTTTAATCTTATACTGCGGATATCTGAAATACTTATTTTTTATGATGTGTTTTAAATATCGTAATTCTATTTTCCTGCCTGATTTTTTTAGTCTTCGTAATTTTTTATTATATGACTTTATATGTTTCAGGTATTCCCCTAAACTGCCAAAAAGAAATTCTATCTTTAATATATCCGAATCTCCTTCAAGGTTTTCACTATAGGATAATAGTTTCCATAATTTGAATTTTCGCAGATCATATAAAGCTCTTTGTAATATTTCTCTCTGATAATGACCTGCATGAATAACATTAAAATCTTTTATCTTTTTATTCTCAATTTTAAAATAGGGAGTTAATATAACTGATTTTACTCCCAGTTGTCTCCATATCATTCTCAAATATTTCCAGCTTGAAGCATATTCCGTAATAAAGATCTTTAACTTTAAATCAAAAGTGTAAATTATTTTCCAGCCTGTTGATCTTAATCCCAGGCAAATCTCAGAATCTATTCCTCTTGTAGCTATTTTATTTCCGGTATCTCCGAAAAGAGATTTGAAATTTTTATCTGTTAATAATTTCCATGCTTCTTTTCTGATTGCCATTCCTGCACTCCATAAAAATCCCTTAGACCATGTGATGTCTCCCGGATATTCAAACTGCTCTCCGATCTGATAACAGTAATTGCTCCAGTCCTTAAACCATTCAGGCAAAGCAATACGGGACATATGTTCCGTAATTCCTCCGATAGCTCCTGCATGCATATTCTCAAGCATCTTCCCTGAAACACTTTCAATATAATTGATATTCAATAGATTTCCCGGATTACAAAAAACAATGAAGTTATATTCGCATGATTCTATTGCAGTTTTTCTGGCTTCAAATACAGAGGAATCGTTTAGTTGAATTATTCTGAAAGGAGTCTTGCTTCTGTATTTACTCCAGGTATCTGTTGCAGTTTTCACAGAATTGTCTGTTGAGGCATTGTCAACAAATATTACTTCCCAGGGTATATATTCCGGTACTCTCTGATTTACTAAACTTCTTAATGTAATTTCAATCAGTTCGTCATCATCTTTGCAATTGACGATTACTGAAACACCCGTGCTTTTGATCGGGATCTTGAATTTATTAAGAAAATCCAGATTCTCAAAAACTGTTTCTGAATTTAAAATTATGGTTTCACTTAACTGCGCTGCTGCTCCTTCTTCATCATTGAACTCTTCAAACATTCGCTTTGCATTATTAAATGAATATACCGAATAATGCTTTCGTCTGAATAAAGATACCTCTTCTCTTTTATCTTCCGGCAGATATTGAGTAAATATATCAGCAGCTTCCCTTAAAAATCTCATGTCCTGACCGGTCCTCATATCAGTCAGTGTCATTGATTTTCTGTGGATCCTGTATTGCGCTAATGCCTCGGGTTCATATGCAACAGGAAAGTGAGCTGCTATCCTTACCCACATCTCCCAGTCTTCACATCCGATATTCTTTGGAATATATCCGCCTACTTTTTCATATGTATTTCTCCTTACTACCATGGCACAGTACTGTATTCTTTGCTTCTGTGCCAACTTTATTAAAGCATCTTCCAGAATCCCGGTCTCTTCCATTTCCGGCTCGGAAAAAAACATAAATTCATCATCATCATCTATATATTCCTGCCTGCAGAATGCAGCACCTGCGTTTTCAAATTTCTTAAAAATGGTTTCAAACTTTTCATAAAATCCCGGCTTCACTTTGTCATCATCATGAAGCAGATGAACAAGCTCGCCTTTCGCCCTTCTTACACTTTCTGTAAAGTTAAATGAATGTCCTACGTTTTTTGGCAATCTGTGATACAGTACCCTGTCTTTCCAGTTTTCATCAATTATTTTTTTTATGTCAACTTTCGTAGAACAATCATCAACAACCTCGATCTGCATCTTATCTGCTCCGGGATCCTGTATGATCACGCTGTTTATTGATTCAATAAGGAATTTTTCATTGGGATTGAACGTAGGTATCATCACAGACCAGAGAGGTCTCTTTGTTCCGGGCGGAACAGGTTTCACGATATTTGATATTTCCTTTGTATCCAATTTTATTACTAAATTATTTTATTTTCCATTTGACCTGCCTGTTAAGCAATTCTTCAAAATGTTCTTCATATGCTCCTTCGTGTAATATTCTGTATAAATTTATAATATCCCTGCGGTTGTTCTTTAAAAATTCTGTGTCCGAGAGTAAAAGTTTCTTAAAATATCTTTTTGCCTGATAATATCTTTTCTGCCTTATATCTATTAATACGAGATCAAAATATCTTTGTGCAAATATATGTCTTATCTGTTCATCATATTTAAATCCAAGCTTCTCATTCATAATCCTGTAAAATTTCAGATCCTTTAACAGATTATTATACACACTATCACCCTGCCACTGACCGCTTGAATGTATCCTGTATACAGCCATGTTTTTATCAATATATTTTATCATCCCTTCCTGAGAAAGCAAAAGATAAAGAAACATATCACCGTACGGAAGTTCAGCATACCA
>CAZLOL010000288.1:0-4801 GCA_964561045.1 uncultured Ignavibacteriaceae bacterium
CTGAAAACAATAAAGATTTTTTTCATTTTAGTTTTGTTAAAGTTAATGAATGATGGATTAGCAATAAGTATTGTGTAAATGTGACAATCTCGCATCTCACGGTTTTTTTACCTCAACAAAATCAACTGAATTATTATAAGCAATCAGGAGATCATCCAGATCAGTGACATTGTTCCCGTTCAGATCAGAGACAATATATCCCGCGGCAAATACACTCGCATCATTGTTGATCTGAAGCACATCATCAAGGTCAATTGTACCGTCCTGATTTACATCTCCGCTATACATTGCAAACTTCACGGGCGAAATATTTACCTGTATCATATTATCCCCGAATGCCTGCGCAGCAGCAGGTGTGAAGTCAAAGTTCTGGCTTGATGATGTGAATATGCTTCCTTTGTTCCATGTTTCCAAAGAATTCCTGTGTCTCATCTGTAAATAGTACAATGTATTATTGATGACAGGAGTATTGACAGTTCCATAGTTGAATTGTCCGGAAGATGAAATTGCCATAGTCTTTGAATCTATGATGCTGTAAGGCGAAGTGAAGCTCCTGATATTTACAGTGACGGTATCACTTGTCATTGTGTTTGTTCCCGGATCGTATAATCCCTGGATCAATGCATTAACGTTTAATGTTTTTGTTGCCGAGGGAACTGCAAGCGGTCTGATGTTTCCGACAGGTGACGGAATGTAGTTATTATAATATTTCCATGGTCCGAATCTCTGATAAGGATTTTTTATTAAGCCATACATAATTCTTGTTCTCCATTTATATACATTCGAAGAATTTAATCCCACGATGTTATCATAAAGCTCAACTCCGGTGATTGAAAAACCGCCCAGATCAGTAAAAAATGACGCGTTGTTATAAGAAGTACTGTTTGTAATTATGCTTCCGCTGAATGGACTACCGTTTACTGCATACTCATAAACAAATGTTCCATCTGTTCTTCCATAAGAACTCTTTCCAATAATTTTTATTCTGAACCGATTGTTAGTTCCTGATAAACCTCCCGAGGCAACAACATTAAAAGTGTTTGGCTTCCATTGCTGAATTAATGATGAAAGACCATTTCCAAAATTGCCATAATAGGCAAACACTTTACCTTCGTCCAACTGACCATTATCAAAAAGCGGAACTCCGATTATCACATCAGAATATCCGTCACCATTCACATCTCCGGCTGACGAAACCGAGTATCCCAGCTGACCGCTTAGTGGACCCCCGTATGCTACCCAGTTTGCGTTTGAAGGAGTGCCGTTAGCTGTAGGTCCTGTTGAAGAGCCGTGATAAACAAATGCCGCTCCTTCATCATTAAAATTATTAGTGTATTCATATGCTCCAATCAATATATCCGAATAGCCGTCACCATTGACATCGCCGGCTGTAGTACAGCTAAAACCAAATGAAGCGTTGTTCTGATTTCCTTCCGCTGTCCAGTTTGCGTTTGCCGGTGATCCGTTTGCAACCGGACCTGTTGAAGACCCATACCACATAAATACACTTCCCTCATCTATCTCGCCATTATCATATAAACGAGTTCCGGTAATTACATCCGAATAACCGTCACCATTCACATCTCCCGCAGACGAAACACATCTGCCGATCTTTCCTGAGATCTGATTTCCCTGCGCAGTCCAGTCTGCATTGGAAGGTGTTCCGTTTGCTCCGAGTCCTGATGATGAGCCATACCACATAAATACTTCACCTTCATCTGTCTCTCCATTGTCATAATTATTAGCACCTGCAATTATATCACCGTAACCATCGCCGTTCACATCACCTGCTGTTGTTGCAGATATTCCGAAACCTGCGCCAGCCTGATTACTTTCCCCAATCCAGTTTGCGGAAGCTGAAAGTCCAGAAGCCGCCCCGTGATAAACAAAAATACTTCCTTCATTTGCTTCACCGTTGCTGTAATTATAAGATCCGGCTATTACATCAGCATACCCGTCGCCGTTTACATCGCCTGATGTTGAAACAATGTATCCCAAAAGTCCTGCAATCTGATTTCCTTCTGATGACCAGTTTGGCGAAGCTGATAAACCTGTTGCTGAACCATGAAATACTGAAACTCTGCCTTCATCATTCTGACCGTTGTCATAATAGATCTCTCCTATTATTACATCCGAATATCCGTCTCCGTTTACATCTCCTGCAGTTGATACACAGTATCCAAACTGATCTCCGGTTAAGTTACTTTCTGCTGACCAGTTCGCCGTAAAAGATAAGCCTGTTGATGTACCATTAAACACAAATGCTTTGCCTTCATCAGTTTGACCATTATCAAACAACGGAGCTCCGATTATTACATCGGCATATCCATCGCCGTTTACATCTCCTGCTGAAGAAACGCTTAGTCCAAACTGTGCGCTTGTCTGATCACTCTCGGCAGCCCAAGTTGCTGAGGTAGTTAATCCTGCAGCAGAGCCTGTGTATAAATAAGCTCTTCCTTCACTGGATTCTCCATTGTCAAAAAAATATGCGCCGACTAATACATCTGAAAAGCCATCGCCATTTACATCACCTGCAGTGAAGACTGAATATCCAAACTCAGAATGAACCTGTCCATTCTCAGCCGTCCAGTAAGGAGAAAGTGATAGACCGGAAGATGAACCATTGTAAACAAACGCTTTGCCTGATCCGGTATTGTAATTATGAGCTCCTATAATAATATCGGCATATCCGTCACCATTCACATCACCTGCGGGAGAAACAGAATATCCGAAATATGCGGATGCCTGATTTCCTTCATTACTCCAGTCAGTATTAGAAGGGGTTCCGTTCGGTCCAAGCCCGGAAGCGCTTCCGTACCACATAAAAGCTCTGCCCTCATCAGTCTCACCATTATCATACAATCTCGAACCGGCAATTATATCAGAATATCCGTCTCCGTTTACATCTCCGGCTGTTGCAACTGAAATTCCCAATCTTGCTTCTGTTTGATTACTTTCGGCTGACCAGTTTGGAGATGCAGGCAGCCCGGCAGAAGATCCCTGATATACAAATATCATTCCTTCGTCAGTTTCTCCGTTGTCATAATTATTTGAACCAACGATTACGTCAGAATAGCCGTCACCGTTTATGTCACCGGCTGTAGAAACAGACAGTCCGAAGAATGCTCCATTCTGTCCTCCGACAGCAGACCAGGAAAAGGAGTTAGAAATGCCTGAAGCTGAACCGTAAAATAGAAGAGCTATGCCTTCTTCGGGAAGTGTGTTATTATATTTATTTGCGCCAACTATTATGTCCGAATATCCATCCCAGTTTACGTCACCGGCTGTGGAAACATCAAATCCATACTGAGCTCCTGTATTGTCTATTTCATTACTCCAGTCGGCATTTCCGGGATTGCCGTTAGGACCAAGCCCTGTTGCAGAACCATACCATGCAAAAACTTTCCCTTCATCGGTTTGACCATTGTCATAAAATATTGCTCCAATTAAAATATCAGAATATCCATCATTGTTGACATCTCCCGCTGTTGCCACAGAGTATCCGAAATTGGAACTTGCCTGGTCTCCTTCAGCATACCAGCTATAGATTACCGGAAGTCCGGTTGCTGATCCATAATAGCAAAACACAAGACCTTCATCAGTCTGACCATTATCGTGAAAATGCGCAGCTATCATTACATCAGAATATCCGTCGCCATTTACATCACCCATGGTTGAAACGCTGTTGCCCAATCGCGAATTAAGTTGATTTCCTTCCGCTGTCCAGTTTGGTGAAGCCGAAAGCGGATCTACCGTGATAGGGTAGACTGCATCTTCGTCATTAACTACAATTGTAAAAGAATTAGGAATTAGGAATTTAGAATTAGGAATTTTTTTAATTTCAGAATCTATATTTTGGATTTTAGATTTATCCTTTAATTCATAATTCCTAATTCCTAATTCGTAATTGTTCTTTTCAAAGTAAGCACGAAGTTCACGACCATTCGCGTCCCAGCATTTCAAAGCCGAATACTTCATCTTATCTTCGCCAACTTTATCTTTAAACATTAGCGCATCGGCACCGACTATCATTTTCAATTTCGTGTCTGCCGATAAATTTAATCTCAACTTCCCTTCACCTTCAGGTCTTTGCTTTATTATAAAATCCTGACGCATTCCGTCTTCATTGTTTACATAATCAATGCGGATATTTTCACTCTCAATGCAAGCCTTGTTCCCGGCAACCTTTATTTCTCTATTCTCAATTCCTAATTCAAAATTCCTAATTTCCAATTCTTCATCTGACATTTGACGGTTAACATTTGACAGTCTAAAATCAATACTCCATTCTTCCTCTGTTTGACTCTTGACATCTGACGTTTGACGAGATACATCTCGCGTTTTAGCTGTGAACCCGTCCTTATGAAAAATGAAACGGATATTGTTATTACGGTTAGGTGACTGATAAGCGCCAAGTTCTTCATTGTATGAAATTTTATACTCATCTTTCTTAATTTTTTCCATTGCACTGCTGTACCAGTTCTGATCAATAGATCCAGAATTATCATTAGCAGACTGTTGAGTCACACTGTTATTAATTGTCTGTGCAAATGACGGAGGATCAGGACATTCAAGATTAAATGCGCTGACAAGCTTACCACTGTTACTTTGATCCGGGGTTTGCTTAAGTAATCCGGGACTAAAGAACAAGACAACTGAAATAGAAAGTAGGATTGCTTTCATAATTGTTTTTTTAAATTTTAGAAATAAGTATTGAACATTGAACATTGAACATTGAACATTGTTAAAATATAGTAATTACAATGATCCTCCAACTAATTTTTTCTCCGAGTTTCACATC
>CAZLOL010000289.1:0-4768 GCA_964561045.1 uncultured Ignavibacteriaceae bacterium
TTAAAAAATTTTCTTACCATTTTGAGTAGAATTTAACTTGTAAGTGATTAATACCTAATACTACAAAAAAAAACTGCCTTAAGAATTCAATCTTAAGACAGTTTAAAAAATAATAATGTCAGAAAAAATTTACTTTATCAGAACCATTCTTTTGGTTGCTTTGAAATTTTTTGCTGATTCTCCGTCTACATTGATCCTGTAGAAATACATTCCGCTCGCTAAATTTGCTCCGTTAAAATTAACAGAATAGAAACCGGCCGGCTGAACAGCATTTACAAGATTCATTACTTCCCTTCCCGCAATATCATATATAAGAATACTTACCTTTCCTTCAACCGGAATTGAATAATCTATTTTTGTAGTCGGATTAAAGGGGTTAGGATAATTCTGAGCCAATGCAAATTCTGTAGGCATAAGACTTGCTACCGGTTGTCCTCCTTCCTGAATTCCTGTATATGGATCAATAGTATGCGTGGCCGGTGTACTGATATCTACTATTACAGTGTTATTTAATTCTGTAAAAGCCGATATCTTTGTAAATGGATTTGGCAATATGCTTCTCCACTGTAAACCAAATGAATCCGGTTGAAATGGACGTGTAAAGTTTCTCAATCTCAATCTGAGAACTTTAGTTCCGGGTGCAACCGAACTGACCAAAACTGAATCTTCCGAGGAACTGGGGTTATTAGAAGCTAACCTGAGTATATTTCCGCTGATAGATGCATTAACAGGTCTGTATTGAACCGGAAGATCAGAGCTAACTATATTATACCTTAATGAATCTCCCGGAAGTGCAATGTTAGTATTGAAATTAAAGAAGTACTGTGCTGCAGCGTAAAAATACGGTGTTACTGTCGGATTTGTATGCAGCAAATATACATCCCATTCCAACATCATTCCATCTGTGGACTTTGTAACATTTGAAACTTTAAGTGTATAGGTTGGAACAGCATAAACGGAATCAGCGAACTGTGCAATTCCTGAATTCAAATTGACAAATGCTATTATAACAACAATTGCAATTTTGATAATGTTTTTCATGTTGAATTTATTTTAAATTTTAAATTTTGTTTGTTAAGATTTCAGTTGATATAATATAATATATATTATTTAAGATTTATATATATTTTTTTCTATATTCGTTTATTAAGGTCTGACAACAGCTGCGAAAGATGATGAATTATTATAAACTGTCAGAATATCTTCCAGATCTACCAGATAATCCCCGTTTACATCATAGACTACATAGCCCGAAAGAAATTCAGATGCACCATTGTATGCAAGAAGCAGATCTGTTAATTCTACCGAACCGTCCTGAAAAACATCTCCGCTGTATATACAGTATTTTGATCCCACTAATATTTCATTGTTTCCGAAAGCCTGAGAACTGCCGGATGTAAAATCATAACTCACTGAATTTCCTTTCTTTATACTGTCTCCTCCTGACCTGCTCCAGGTTTCAAGTCCGTTTCTGTGTTTTAACTGCAGATAATATTTACCCGTTGCTGCATTATTGAAAAAGCACACACCTGAAAAGCTTAAAGAATCTATTACTGTTTTCGCTGAATCTACAAGTGCATAAGGTGATGATGTCTGACGCAGATATACTCTTACTGTATCTCTTATATTCAATCTGTCTAAACTCTGATCATAAAATCCTTCGATTGATGCTTTTAATATAAGCGCTGCGTTGGTCGTATTTACAAGTTTATATATCCGGCCATTTGTGGTGCTGTAACGGCAGGCATAAAACTCGTTATTCTCGTCCACTCCGAATGATGATAATGCAAAATTAGTATCCTGAAGCTGAACATTTGTTGTGGGATTAATACCGTCATAGGTCAAAGCCCAGACCGTACCTGAACTGTAATCTCCATAAATATATTTTCCTGTCAGACCCGGCAGCAATGAACCTCTGTAAACATATCCTCCGGTAATTGCCAGCCCAAATGAATGTGAATATTCATATACAGGTCTTGTAAATCCTTTTCCTGTCGTATCACATGTACCGTAACAATGTAATCCTTCCATTTTATTCCATCCGTAGTTTTTTCCGCTTTCTATAATATCAATTTCTTCATAAGAACCCTGTCCTACATCTCCTGCCCATAAACGACCGGTAAGCTGATCAAAACTGAACTTCCAGACATTCCTTAATCCGTAACTGTAAATTTCTTCTTTATAACCGCTTCCGTTTCCATAATACGGATTTGTTACAGGTATGGAATATTGCTTTCCTCCGCCTGCAGAATCAATGTTAATTCTATGTATCTTTCCCAGAAGAGTAGCCCTGTTCTGTCCGTTTCCAAGCGGGTCTCCCCCGGAACCGCCGTCTCCGAAGGATATGTATAAGTAACCGTCGGGTCCGAATGCAACTTTACCTCCGTTATGATTTGAATAAGGCTGGGATAATGTCAGAATAATGCTCTCTGAACTTGCTAATGCTGAATCAGGGTTGGAATTGCTTGCCGTATAACGCGCTATTCTGGACCAGTAAGTATTAAATCCGCTGACGAGCGAATCAAATGTATAACTCACATAAAAATATCTGTTATTTTCGTAATCAGGATGAAATGCAATACCCAATAATCCGATCTCCGATCCTTCTCCTCCCTGAGATACTTTGGATGTTAAATTTAAGAAGATCTTTTTTACCGTTACTGATGGAGAATTATCGATCACATTTATGATGCCTCCCTGCTGTAATATAAACAGCCTGTTGGTGCCGTCACCTGCATTTGCCATTTCAATCGGCTTATTGAAAACCGTTAATCCGGGGAATGCCGGAATTAACTTGTATTGCGCGCTGCTTATTATCGGGGTAAGTAATAAAAGTATTACAACAAGCGTGTAATTTTTTTTTGTCATTTTGTATACAATTTATTTTTAAAGTAAAATTTTCAGAACAAATAATCTACTATATAAAAAGTCTTATATGAATTTATACAATTTCTCAATTTGAAAATTAAGCATAATGTTAATTTATCATAATGTTTTAAGGCACTGCTTTGCTCACAAACATTCCCGAATTATTATATGTTATGATCACGTCATTCAGATCAACAATTCTGTCTCCGTTAATATCTTCTTTAAAATATCCGTTAGGAAAAGTAGCTGAAACATTCGAACACATAAGTATGTCTTCAAGATTCACAAAACCGTCATTGTTCAGATCACCGCTGTATATGCAATACTTAGTCCCTTTTAATACCATGTTATTTCCAAATGCCTTTGATATATTATCAGTAAAATTATAATTCATTATACTGTCAGCATAATACATAATTCCGGCACTGCTCCATGTCTCGATCGTGTTGAAAGTTTTTACCGTAATAAAATAATTACCATTTTTAGCCGCCCTGAATACCAGAGAAGCATTGAAAGTAAGTGAATCAATTGCGCTTATTGCTGTATCAATTATCTCATAGGGAGAAAATGCATTCCGCAGACTTACATGCAAAGTATCCCGCCTGCCTGCTTTGTTCAATACGGAATTATATATTCCCTCCGGAATTACTTTTACGTTCATTACAGTTGCATTCCCTAATTCATAAATTGCATACACCGGCAAATGATCGGATGCATAATGAAGAGCATCTGCAATTGACTGAGATACTACATTATTCGGGACCTTGTTAATGGAATCATTGTAGTGATTCCCGTCATTTCCATAGGCTGTATATGTCCCTGGAATGTATTTTATTCCGCCGGAATTCTTTACTGCATTGGAATTCAATATCATGTCAAATCTGTCATCGAGTCCGCCGGTTGCTCCGTTGCCGAATGACCTTGTCCGTGTTGACTGTGTGTGGTTGACCGCATAGGTTGAATTGTTCCAGACACCTGTCATCACAAGCGGATCAGTGAAATTTCCGTCATCTGCAGGATTATCTTTAACAAGCTTTTTATATGCAGATTCATTGGAAGAATATATGTTAAAATCTCCGGCAACTATGAAGTTTGTGCCTGCAGGAAGACTGTTTGTGTATTTCCTCAAACTGTCAGTTTCGGCTGCTCTCAGAAGTGAATCTGAAAGATTTGCTTTCAGATGAACTGTAAAGATCCTCAGTGTATCATGATAGATCTTATCTGTAATTCTGAACTCATTAATATCTCTTAGGTTTGTCTTTACAGGTGTATTGCTGATAAAATTGAATTTATCTTTTTTGAAAAATATTGCATTGTCAGTATCGGGACCATCTATGAATTTACCTGAATCGTAAGTTACGGAACTGAAATTCATTACGCTCTTTAAAAAGGAATTTACTGCCTGACGGGAAGTTATTTCACATACAACCAGAATATCCGGATTTACGGAATTCATTATGGTTCTGAAATAAGGAACTCTTACAGATGAATCTGCAGGATAATTCAGAAGATTATAGCTCATGATCTTTACCTGCTGCTGCGCTTTTGCAGATGAAGTTAGTAAAAGCAGGCTAAATAGTATTAACATTAAAATTCTCATGAAGATATGACTTCTTCTGTGCAAATAAAAATTGGAATTAAATGATTTTAACAACATGTAAATTTAAATTTCAAAGAACTCAAACAGTCTTTGCTTTCTTTTGTTGAATATATGTTCGGTTATGAATTATTCACTTACAAGTTAAATTCTACTCAAAATGGTAAGAAAATTTTTTAACAACTAAGTTGACAGCAATAACCGCTGAGTTGCACAGAGTTTTTCACAGAGTCTCGCAGAGTTCTCTATCCTTGAAACTCTGCGCTTACTCTGCGAAACTCTGCGGTTAAAAAAAAACGAGCA
>CAZLOL010000290.1:0-3176 GCA_964561045.1 uncultured Ignavibacteriaceae bacterium
TTGGGATTTGTTTCATTGAAAATTTATGATGTGCTTGGAAAAGAAGTTAAAACTTTGGTGAATGAAATTAAGCCTGCGGGAATTTACAAAGTTGAGTTTGACGGCAGTAATCTTTCCAGCGGAATTTATTTTTACAAGATTGAAGCGGGAAGCTTTGTTCAGACAAAACGCATGCTGCTCGTGAAATAATTTTAAATTGTAAATTTCAAATTGTAAATTATTAACAACGATTTACCAACAACGAACCGGGGAATAATTAATTTTATTCCCCGGTTTTTTTGAGGATCTTAATTTGTTTTAATGCAATGCTGACCAAAATAATTATAGTTAAAAAATTATCTTCGGTTTTAGTTGTGTAATTAATATAAAATCTAAGCTTACTTGACATAACCCCACCCCCTTCCCCCAATGCCATTAAGTTAAGAACTTCTCATTTTTTGTAATTAGCTTTCATGAGAAGAAAAACCCTATTTTTCAGAAACCTTAATAGAATATTACTTTCATATATATTAACCTTATTATCTTATTTTGTTAATTAATAATATAATAAGATTATGTTTAATTTATTTCATTTTCTATTAAGGTTTAGTTCTTAATATAACATATAGTTTGATTTGAAACCCTTAAGTTTAGAAAAACAAATTCCTAAACTTAATGGCTTTGCCTCCGTCACCTCCCCTTTGAAAAAAAAGTGGAGGGGAGAAAGAAAGTTTCGTCCCCGTAGAGTCATTCCGCTGCTTATATTTTAAATTCAGCATAATCGTTCTGCGGAAGACTCTGAAGACAAGCTCTGTCCGATATGATAGACTGAAAAACATTATGTATATTTTTCTTATTTGATTTGTTATGCATTACCTATCCGCATGTATAAATTTTTTTAGATTTTTGAGGAACGCTCATAATTCAAAATAATATTATCGCTATATCTAATCAATAATAAGCGATCACGGATCTTATACTGCAGAATCTTCCGCATTGAAATTGTTCATACTTTCAGAATTTAAAATGCGGAATGACTATGCGGGGACGAGAAAAGAATTAAAAAGGGAAACGGGTTTATCTTGTTTCCCTCTTTTTATAATCATAATTTTGTATAAATTTATTAATATACTTTTGAGAACACATGTCTCAATATTCTCATCTTCTTCATCTTACATTTCAAATTTTTAAAATTCAACAAACATTGTTTTATCAAATTCAAATTTAAAATCATGAAAAAGACTTTACTATTGTTATTTATTATGCTTCTTGCTCAGGCTTTATATTCTCAGGAAAAATGGTCTGTAGATAAAAGAAAAATTTCGAAACCGCCGGTTGGACAGTATATTCCTTTGCCGGTAACAGGCAATAGCTGGGAGAATCACAACACAACAAACAGAGTTGTGAATACACAATACGAAAGAGTTGTGATCGCTCCTAATATAAGAGTTTTACCAAATTCAAATCAGCAGGATGAAGTTATACTTGTGCGTCACCCCTTGAATCCATTGATAATGTTTGGTTCAGCTAATACAACCGTAGGTTCATCGTTCGGACAAGGTTCGTATACAACTACAAACGGCGGACTAAACTGGTTCGGGACGGATATCATTCCGACATTCGGAAGCTCTCCGAGTGATCCGGGTCCTACAATTGACAAGAACGGTGTTATCATTATGACGGCGCTGAATCCGGGCATAGCTGCTACATATTCTACCAATAATGGCGTGAACTGGTCTTCTGTTTTTAATATTACTACAGCTTCTTCAGATAAAAATTTTGCAGGTACTGATGACGCGCCTTCGAGTGCTTATTACGGAAGGAGTTACTGCGTATGGAGCAACTTTGCTTTGTCATCTCCTCCGATTGTAATTTCCTATACTACAAACTCAAGTGTCAGCTGGTCATCTGTTATTCAGATCAACACTCCTCCGGCAGGCCACTATTCACAGGGATGTGATATTATGGCAGGACCTAACGGTGAAGTTTATGTTACCTGGGCTGCTCCTGTATCTGCATCTCCGTTTACGGAAGACTTTGCCGGTTTTGCTAAATCAACCAACGGCGGAACAAGCTGGGCAGTTACGGAAAATGCCTATGATATGAACGGGATCAGATCATCTTCTTATAACGGCTGGGGTGTTAGAGTTAACAGCTTTCCCCGTATTGCAGTTGACAAAAGCGCCGGTCCCAGAAGAGGATGGATCTATATTGTTGCATCAGATGTAAACCTCGCTCCTGCAGGTTCGGATGCCGACGTGATACTTCACAGATCTTCCGACGGCGGAGCTACATGGTCGGCGGGTATCAGAGTCAATCAGGATGCAATGAATAACGGAAAGGTTCAGTTCTTTCCTGCTATAAATGTAGATGATGCAGGCGGAATTAATGTAGTTTATTACGATAACAGAAATTATCCTTCAGTCGGCGATTCCTGTCAGACATATATGTCAAGATCTGTTGACGGCGGAACTACATGGACGGATATTCTTGTAAGCGATCACAGCTGGAAAGTCAAAGGTGAATCAGGTCTGGGAAATTATATGGGTGATTATATCGGCGTAACTTCAGCAGGAGGTAAAGTATGGCCGTTCTGGTTTGATGATAAATCAGGAAGCATGCAGGCATGGACAGCGCCGGTGCTGGTTCAGAATAATCCTTTAAGCGCTTATAATCTGAATTCACCTGCGGCAGGTTTCAGAATTCAAACATTACCTAACAATACAACTAACTATACATTCACATGGGACACGGCATCTTCTACTGCTACTTATAAATGGATATTCGGAAATCCCACACCCACACCGAGAAAAATAACGCTCGTTCCGACAGGCAATACTCTTAATGTTACAGGCGGTCAGCTTGATAATTTACTTGCCGGTCTGGGTGTTGCCCAGGGAGATTCTTTAGTGGGACAATGGGACGTATGGGCTTTCAGAAATAATGCAGAGAATGATTCGCTTAAAGCAACTAACGGTCCGAGAGCGATTACACTGAAAAGAGGCAAGCCTCTTTTGACTGCATTCAATCTTGTTTCGCCTCCGAACAATACAACTGTTATGACACTTGTTTCAAATACCACTCCTGTGAATATCAACTGGTCCAAATCAGGTGAAGCAGTAAAATATAAATGGTTGTTTGCAAGACCTAACTTCTCCACTCAGGCAAACGTTAAATTCTCCGTTCAGTCAAATAAC
>CAZLOL010000290.1:3276-4749 GCA_964561045.1 uncultured Ignavibacteriaceae bacterium
TCTTCCAAAAGGATCACCATCAATATTTAATGGAGAAGAGCAGACGGATGGACAAGGAGGACCTGATGCAGGCGGATACAGATGGATTGACAGCGATGAACCCGGAGGACCGGCATTCAACTGGGTTGATATTTCCACAACCGGAACACAGATCACTACATGGACTAATGGAACAGCTGACGACGGATCTGTTGTAGTACCGTTGCCGTTTACTTTTACATATTATGGAAATAATTATACACAATTAAAGATCGTTACCAATGGATGGGTCGGATTTGATATTGCTTCTACTAATACCTCTTTCAGCAATACTGCTATTCCTAATACAGCAGAACCTAATAACTGTCTCTATCCATTCTGGGATGATATGGACCTTAGAACTTCAGGTACTGTCTATTACAAAAATGATGCAGCCAATAACAGATTCATAGTAGAATACAAAGATGTTCCTCACTATGATCCGCCGGCAGGAGGACCTTATACATATCAGGTCATATTATACAGCGACGGCAGGATCTATTATCAGTATCTCAGCATGACAAGTACTCTGGATAATGCTACAATAGGAAATGAAAACACAGGCGGAGCAACAGGTCTGCAGGTTGTTTTCAATGCAGCGTATATGCACAACAATCTTGCAATAAAGATCGAAAAAGGTCTTACATGGGTTGATGAAACTCCTTCATCCGGAACAATAGTACCCGGGGGGAATCAGAATGTTAGTGTTGCATTTAATTCAACAGGATTAAGTATTGGAGCTTATTCAGGAATTTTAAAACTCAGCAGCAATGATCCTTTGAGACCGGTTAAGAACATACCTGTTAAACTTAATGTAGGACCTGTCGGAATACAAAGCTCAGATCCCGGAATACCTACAGAGTTTGACTTAAAGCAGAATTATCCTAACCCTTTCAATCCGACTACGAAATTGGAATTTGGGATTTCGGATTTAGGATTTGTTTCTTTAAAAGTATATGATCTGCTTGGCAAAGAGGTAAAAACTTTAGTCAGTGAAAATTTGAATCCAGGGAGATATAAAATTGAATTTGACGGCAGCAGCTTAGCGAGCGGAATTTATTTTTATACACTGGAAACAAAAGGTTTTTCTGAAACAAAAAGGATGATACTTTTGAAATAGTGACAAATGTCCCTATAGTATATAAATTTCATAATTTTTTTAGAAATCCGGATCCTTTAGTAAAGGGATCCGGATTTTTTTTATCTTTATTTATATAAGTAATATAAGGAATTTTCATATTGCAGACCGGAATAACAGAAATGTAAACTGAATCTACAGGAATGTAAACTGAATCTTTAGGTTTGTAAATTGAAACTACAAGATTGTAAATTGAAACAATATTTCTTAATATTGAGATTACAATCTAAAATTAAACAATTACATCTTTGCTCATGGGATCAGCAAGATTGCTCATGGGATTAGCAAGATTACTGATGGGATTAGCAAGATTGCTC
>CAZLOL010000291.1:0-4722 GCA_964561045.1 uncultured Ignavibacteriaceae bacterium
TAACTACTAACTACTAACTACTAACTACTAACTACTAACTACTAACTACTAACTATTTCGATTTGAATATAATTAAAAATTAACTTTTCATATTATAACAAAAATCGATTTCTGACGTATATTTTGAAAGAAAAAAATAAAAATTCATTGCCTAAGGAAACCATATTTAAAAAAGTTTACAATTTTTATTCAAAGGATCTCACGTCTCAGGAAGTTGAAAGAATATTCTTCAGGGAAACTCCGACAAGGTATAAATATTTTGTCAGAAGCATGGAAAAGCCTGAAGAAAATAATAATAAGCTCAGCAGATATTTTGCCTTTACGAGAAACTTTGCACTTGCATTCCTCAGAAAACTTTCCCCTGTTATAAGAATTACTTTTTCACTTAATATAATAGTATTCATTTTTGCCATGTTACATGGCAGCTGGGATTACGCATTTTTTTCATTTATAGTTGCCAATCTTATACTGATGTTTGAAGTAGCGGAAAAGCTCACAGCACGTGATGAACTTGAAGTTGCAAGAGACGTGCAGCTAAGTATGATCCCACAGAAGCCACCCGATGATAATAATTTCGAAATAGCCTGTTATTATGAAACTGCAAAAGAGGTAGGAGGGGACTTCATAGATTTCATCCAGAAAGATGCAGGTTCGTATTATATTTCCATCGGTGATATTTCAGGAAAAGGAATGTCCGCGGCATTGTATATGCTTCAGGTAAGGCTGCTTCTGAGACACTTAACTGATTTTTCGGATAATCCGAAATCTATTCTGTCTTCAGTAAATAAGAATGTATTCAGACATATAAGGAAGGGATTATATTTCAGCGCTATACTGGCAAAAATAAATGAGAATAGAATAAATATCTGCAGGGCAGGGCATACTCCGGTTTTGTATTATAATTCAGTTAACAGGTCCTGCTGTGAGATAAAACAAACCGGAATGGCTCTCGGGTTAAATAACTCAGATCTGTTTGAGAATTCTCTGGAAGATTTTGAGATCACTTCAAAAAAAGATGATGTGGTCCTTTTTTATTCAGACGGGCTGACAGAGACAATGAACGCAGCAAGGAATGAATTCGGAGTTGATAAAGTCAAACAAATACTCACCGATAACTCTCATAAAAGCGCAGAAGAGATCAAAAATGAAATACTCTCGGAAGTTTCAAAATTCAGGGGATTTGCAGAAGTTCATGATGACCTCACTATGATCATATTAAGAGCAAAATAAAGACTGTATTAATTCAGTATTGTCGAAAACTTTTTAATCCTGAAATGCAGACTTTAATTCAAGTCCGCTTTATTTTGAAAGAGCTCCCGACAAGAGAAAGTATCTCAAAACATTGAATTCTATTGAAACCACTAAGACAGAAATATACAAATCTTTTTATTTTCAAACTTTTTATTCTTAGTGCCTTAGTGTCATGGTGGTGAAATCAAAGTTTTGGGACACTCTCAAGAGCATTCAGGAGCAGGATCGAAAGCCTTGAAAAGAAAACTCTCCCGCAGCCTAAAATTCTGCACACAAAGATGGAGATTGACTGAAAACAATAAAACAATTTTTTTGACATTCCTGCGTGTTCCTGGCGGGAATGAAAAATTTGCAGGTTTTATTTGCATAAAACATATCTCATATATTAATGAGATTAAGCAATCAACTTATATATTGTCCATTTCTGTGAACCGGGAACAACAAAAGGAGCCAGTGCATCAGAATACTGTCTGAACTGCGGCTGTGACATATCGTTAAGCGCTTTCTCGAAATCATCCATCGAATCAAAAATATATTCATCTATTATTAGTGAAGGACTTGCCCCTGCATATCCGTTCATCATTCTGTTCTGTGATACTTTAAAATTAGAGGATCTGAATTTTTCTTCTCCCCATTTCTTCAATATGGAAAGGGCTTCGGTCTGTTTTCCATATAATATTTCAAGAGACCACTGACAGGCAAATCTTGTTTTTGCTTTATTCATAAGTAAAATAAATTAATTTCCGGTAAAATGTTTTTAGATGATTTTATTCTATAATTAAAATTAAACAAAACTAATAATATGATTTGAATAATAACACATCAATATTTATTTTGGCTATAAAAAAATATATGCACAACTGTAAACTCATAACAGATATTACAATACTATCCGGCGGTAAAACCCTTTTGATAAAATACAAAGACGGTAACAAATACGATCATCAGACAGGCTGGTTTCTTCCTGATGACATGCTATTAAACTTAGAAGATCCCGATGATTCAGCAAGAAGAATTCTTAAAGAGCAACTCTCAATCTCAAACTGCGAAGTAAATATTTCATTCGTAGAATCTTTCCAGGGAAATGATAAATCCTGGCATATTGTATTTCACTACAAAACGGATCTTGGAAATACTGCAGAAATAAAACCGTCCGGAGATATTGAAACCTGCGAATGGTTTGATCTCAGTAATCTTCCGGATAAAAAAGAAGTAGCTCATCACGGCTGGGCTTTATACACTTTGCAGGAAACTGCAGGCAAATAATTTATCAGAATTCCAAACATCAATTTAGCTTTGTAACATCAGGAATAGAAATATATAAGTTTGGTAATTATATATATCCTAAAAAAATAAGCATAAATAACTTCTTATAATTTTATATGTTAAAAAATTATTTTTGTACAGATAAAATATGACACACGAAATACTTCTCTGGATACTTTTTAATATTTTCATACTTCTGATGCTTGCTTTGGATCTTGGTGTATTCCAAAGAAAGACACATATAATAAGCGTAAAAGAAGCACTGATATGGAGTGCGGTATGGATAATACTTTCACTGCTCTTTAATTTGTTCATTTATTTTGACATGGGAGAGCAGAAAGCGATAGAATATTTCACCGGCTATCTGATAGAAAGATCTCTCAGTATAGATAACATATTCGTATTTGTCCTTCTGTTTAGTTACTTCAAGGTACCTCCCGAGTATCAGCATAAGGTTTTATTCTGGGGTGTGATAGGAGCGCTTTTTCTGAGAGCGAGCCTTATCGCAGTCGGTGTGGTGCTCATACATCAGTTTTCATGGATAATCTACATCTTCGGGGGATTTCTGGTCTTTACAGGATTCAGAATGGCTATGCAGAATGATGCACATATTGATCCCGAGAAAAATATTATCATAAGACTGTATAAGAAATTTTTTCCTGTTACGACGGTATATGACAACGGTAATTTTTTCGTCATAAAAAAGAATAAAAAATATGCAACACCGCTGTTTGTTGTATTGATAGCTACAGAATTCACAGATCTTGTTTTTGCATTCGATTCCATCCCGGCAATATTTGCAATAACAAGCGATCCTTTCATCATATATACTTCTAATATATTCGCAATTCTGGGATTGAGGGCAATGTATTTTGCTTTAGCAGGAGTAATGGATAAATTTCATTATCTAAAAGTTGGTCTGTCAATGATTCTTATATTCATCGGATTTAAGATGCTTATTGTTGACATTTATAAGATCCCAATCGGATATTCACTCGGAGTTATCGCAATCATTCTTACCGCTTCGGTAGTGCTTTCACTTGCCAAGCCAAAAAAGAAAAATGAGCTTTGATATTAACAGGCCGGGATTTAAAGAAGCATTCTTGTTCCGGTTAAAATTAGGATTTATCAGTTTCGGAGGACCGGCAGGTCAGATCGCTATCATGCACGAGTATGTAGTTGAAAAGAAAAAATGGATCTCCGGGCAGAAATTCATGCATGCCCTTAACTACTGCAAGATACTTCCCGGACCTGAAGTACAGCAGCTTGCGACTTATATCGGCTGGCTGCTCCATAATATAAGGGGAAGGCTTGCAGCAGGGATACTTTTCGTGCTACCATCTACTTTCATAATATTAGTTCTGTCAATAACGTACGTTACATTCGGCAAGATCCCGGAAGTGTAAGCGGTGTTCGTGGGATTAAAACCAGCCGTTACGGCAATAGTATTGGTTGCTCTTATAAAAATAGACGGGAAATCCCTGAAAAATATCAATTCTTAACTTTTTGCATCATTAAGTTTTGAATTAATATTTTTCTTTCACATACCTTTTCCTTACATAATTATTTTTACAATTATAGCTTCCGTTTTATTAAAAAAAACATCTATTCATTCACCTCAAAAAAATCAATTGAAGCAGAACAGGAAGAAGAAAATAATTACTTAATAAATACATATTCAGTAACAGATCATTCTGATCTTTCATTGAAAAATGCTGCTGTAAAGATAATTATATTCTCAATACTTTGGGCGATCCCATTCTTATTTTTCAGTGCATTTTCAGATAACAGCAGTTTCATGAGTGAACTTATACTGTTCTTTACAAGGTCTGCATTCATTACATTCGGCGGTGCATAATCAGTGCTTACATATGTGGCGCAGGTTGCTGTAGAGAATTATCACTGGCTGAGCAAAATGCAGATGATTGACGGACTTGCATTAGGCGAAACGACATCAGGACCTTTGATAATGATACTGTCCTTTGTAGGTTTCATGGCAGGGTATAATCATTCAGACTATTCTTTAATCTCAGGCATTATTTGTCTTTTCACTACAACTTATTATACATTCCTGCCGAGTTTCTTTTTTATAATTACAGGCGCGCCTTTTATTGAAATGACACAAAATAATGAAAAGATAAGAACATTATTCACTTACAAGTTAAATTCTGCTCAAAATGGTAAGAAAATTTTTTAACAACTAAG
>CAZLOL010000292.1:0-3738 GCA_964561045.1 uncultured Ignavibacteriaceae bacterium
CTTGAGGGTGAATTATCAACACTTATCATATTATTTCCGTACGCCGTTGATGCTGAAGTTGTGAAGTTGTAATCATTCAGATCTGTCAGCGCAAGATAAACAGGTACACTGCTCCATGTTTCGAGAAAATTTCTGTGCTTTACATCAAAATAATATGATCCGTCGCTCAATCCTGCAAACTGAAAAGCAGCATTGAATGAGATCGAATCAAAAACAGTTTTTGAAGAATCTATTATATAATAAGGAGCTGCTGAACTTCTGAGATAAAGTTTTACAGTATCCCGCATACTGATATTATTATTTGCCATATCATAATATCCCTGCGGCATAATCTTAATGTTCACTGTCTTGTATCCTTCCTGCGCCGAATAAATTCCAGACGGAGCGGCTGCATAAACAACTACAGTGTTGTTGGAACCTGATGAAGGTATGGTAGCGCAAACCGGTAAGGTTGTGCTGTATGCAAAATTACTGTTTACTTTGTAAATATTCTGCCCGAGATTTCCCAATACTCCCCTTCTTACATTAATAGAATCTCCGTCATTTGAAACCCAGCCAACTGAAAAAGGGCTGCTTCCGTTTCCCGAAGATGAGCAAAACGTAAATGCCTTATTGCTGCCGTTTGAGGGAGCTATAGAATAATCAATATTCCATACCGAACCGCCGTTGGGTGTAAAGTGATATACGGGAAAACCGTTTCTTGTGCAGGTTATGAGTATGGAATCAGCTATGCCTTCCTGCCTGATAGTAAGACAAGGATTCTCATAACGCATGGTTGAATTAGTGATGTAGTAAATTGAATAAGACGGGGAAGGATTCCAGGGAGTTGCAATAACTCTTATTTCGCTGTTCGTAGCTGAAAATTTTCTTTCGACGGCAATATAAACTGAATCCGATGTACCTTCCTTATATTCAGCGCTCGGATGAAGATCATTCTGATTTGTATTTATCTCGGAATAAGACCATGTCGCACCCCAGTCAATCGTTCTGTAAAATCTGAGCCTGTAAGTATCTCCGGTAGTATTATAAGATTCGGAAACCACTACTCCGAAGTATGTCGCATTCTGCCAGTACGCTCCGTCGCTTACCGGGCTTATATGAGTAAAGGCTTTTCCGACATCAGGAACTGCTATCATACCTGATGTTATAGCCGATGCATTCGACCTCAAGGAATAATAGTGCAAAGTCGCATCATCATTGCTGTTTACACCGCTCGAAGCATAGAAAACAATAATCCTTGTTGAATCCGGATTTGCATTCGATCTGGATTCTACAAGCATTGAAATATTACCGATGTATCCTCCTGTCCCGACACCGTATATATAATTCCAGGTTTTACCGTAATCAATGGATTTGTAAATATAAAACTGACCGTGAACAAGTCCTCCCGAACCGGTTGAATTAATTACCGCATAGAGAATATTATCCTCTCCCAATTTCACTTCGACCTGTTTGTGCAGCAAGGATGACGGCTTTGTTGCTCCCGGAAAGACAACCGAATTCGTACTGAGCCAGTCTGATTGCTCAGGATCAATCTGAATTTCCTCAATTATTTTTCTCGTTTCTTCATTATCAGGAATCGTGACAGTTCTGTTTTCTGTCGGAATTAAGCCGTACATTTCAGATGCTATGTCAGACGCTTCGGATTGTCTGCCATTCTCCGCAGCATTCTTATGTTTCTTTTCAAGATTCAATATACCTGAAGTAACCGGATCTTCCGAATTAAATGTTACATGTTCGCCCGCAACTCTTTTGTTAGCGCTTACTGATGAATTTAGTCCATCCTGAGAGAATAACTTAGATGACACAAATGAAATTGTTAAAATTAAAATAATGAAAAGCTTTTGTTTTAAGTTCATGATTTGTTTAATTTGAAATTTAAAATTTATAATTTGAAATTAATTAAACTCCCTGCGCGGGCGCCTTCAGACCGCAGAGAGTTTTTGACAGTTCTCCGTGTGAGAGAGAATGAATGAACTTGTATTTGGAATGTATTTGCTCACACGAAAAAACTTATACAAAAATATCCGTGTAATGCCTGTGATACAAATAAACTTTTTCATGATTTTTGACAGAAAACGGTTTCAATACTCTTTATTTATAGCTAATTTTATATAAAATCAAAACTTTTGCATAAATGGGAATTGACAGGGTTACGGACAATAATAATTTAATAAAACTCCTGAAAGCGATTTCCGCAGAGGAATGGAAGGAATTCGAGAAGTTTGCCGGTTCGCCTTACTTCAATGAAGGCAGAAATTACATTCCGCTTCTGAAGATTTTAAAGAAATTTCATCCTGAATTTGAATCGGATGAACTTACAAAGGAATATATTTACAAAAAATTATATCCCGGAAAAGAATATAAAGCCACGGTTTTGAACAGCATGTTTTCCCGGCTTTATAATATAGGTGAGGAGTTCTTAATACAGACAGCTCTTAAGAACAACAAATACATGATTAAGGAAAAGCTTATGATCAGCGAGTTAAGTTCGAGAGGAATCTCCCTCAAAGTAAATAATACAATAGAGAGCAGTCTGAATTATCTTAATGAAAAGCCGTTCGGGCTTTTTGATTTTAAAAATCTGAAGGAACTGAAATTTGAGATATTAAATATGCACATGAGCAACAACGAGCGCGATAAAATTTATGATGCCTTGACGGATGTGCTGAAGTTCACCACATACGGTTATTTCTTTGACATGAACCTATATTACAGCGCATTGTATTCTCAAAAGAATTTCTGGAAAGGAGATTTTGATAAGACCAATATTTCTGCTATAAACGATAAACTGAACATAGGGGAGATTGTTGATTTGATAGAAAAGGAAGATCCAGTTTACTTCATTCCCATTAAACTTTTCTATCTTTCATACATGGCGACAAAATTTCCGGAAGATGATAAATATTATTTTGATCTTAAATCCCTTTATGTAAAAGAATCTGATAAATTTGATATGATCTTCAGGGAGATACTGCTGAACAATCTCTGGCGATTAAGCGCGATGAAAATGGTGCTGGGAAAGAATGAATTTAAATATGAAGCTTTTGAAATCAGAAAGCTTATTGTTGATCAAAAGATAATTTCACTCAATGCTCCTTATATGAAGATCAGTGATTTCAGATCAACGCTGGTAGATGCTTTGAATGTGGGAGAGCTTGAATGGGCAGAACAGTTCATTGAGAATTATATTGAAATGCTTCATCCCGAATACAGGGAAGATGTCCGCAATTACAGCCGCGCCAGAATTTATTATGAGAAAGGAGATTATGACAAAGCTTTGGAATTTGCCGGGAAAGTTAACATTAACCAGATCACGTTCAAACTCGACATCAAAAATCTGACTTCAAAGATTTATTATGATACTAATTCTACTGAACCGCTTTATTCTCTGCTGAATTCTTATTATCAGCTAATAAACAATTCGGATTCAAAAAATAAGGATTATCTTCTAAGGCACAAGAATTTTGTAAAATATCTCCGCAAGCTTGTTGAGATAAGTCAGCTGCCCGATAGCAGATATGAACTTGATAATCTGAAAAATGAAATTTCTTCAGGAAATATCTCATCAAAGACCTGGCTGATTAAAAAAATTGATAATCTGATTTCAGGTAAATAAGATTCCATCTTTTCCTAAGATGGAATCTTTATTTTTTCCATTCAGAATTTTTTCAGATAGAATTTAAGATTCCATCTTTTCCTAAGATGGAATCTTTATTTTTTCCATTCAGAATTTTT
>CAZLOL010000292.1:3838-4675 GCA_964561045.1 uncultured Ignavibacteriaceae bacterium
TCAGATAGAATTTAAGATTCCATCTTTTCCTAAGATGGAATCTTATCTAATTCTCTTTCCTGATTAAATTTACAATGAAAATTAATAAATTCCTGTTTGCCACCAAACCAGTCGAATATTTTCTGCCTGGGAAGTTTACTTGGTTTATCGGAAAGAATTCCCTGATAAGAACTCCATTTGTAATCTTCGATCTTATTACAAATCCTGTGATGAACAGGATTAGAATGAATATATAATATTGTACTCCTGATATAATTATCTCCTGACAACAATTTTCTTTTGAAATTTTTTATGAATAGACTTCCCATTCTTTGTTCCTGCTTATTTATTGACATAGAATAGGATATAAAAAATTTTCTGAATTCTTCACTAACATCCGGAATAGAGTGCTCCTCTTTAAACAAAATGGATTCTCTGACTTTCACCAAAAGGTGAAAATGATTTGGAATAAGACAATAAGAATAAGTTTCCACAAATTCAGAAAGGTATTTATCATATTTTTTTAAAAAATAAAAATAATTTTCATCTTTGAAAAAAATTTTGTCATTTCCTATTCCCCTGTTATATATGTGATAATAATTTCCCGGTAATAGCACATCAGTATTTTTATTCATAATAAGATTTAAGTTAAAGATAATAAATTTCATACTCATTCAAATTTAAAATTTTTCGGGAAATAAATCAAATTGTAAAATTACAGGTTTGTGAAATCGAAGATTCTCAAAGATTCCATCTTTAAAAAAGATGGAATCTTTATAGTTTAGTCATCGGGAGTTAAGAAAGGAATCAGTTTTTAAAAACTAATTTCAATCTCTTAATATTACAGGTTTTTTAACG
>CAZLOL010000293.1:0-4655 GCA_964561045.1 uncultured Ignavibacteriaceae bacterium
TGTTTCTTAGGAATGGGAAAGGAATGCGGGTATTTTTGTGATAGAAAGAAGGAAGGAGTTAAATGTTAAAAGTCTGAAGTAAGAAAAGTAAGAAGCAAAATTAAACTAAACCCGGGGAATACGGAAAAGGAAAAAATAAAATGAGCCCGCAAAGAACAGCAAGTAGGATCAGCAAGAAGAGCCGTGTCAGAGCAATCAAAGAGATGAGAAATGCCGGATCAACATTTTGTCACCTTTCTTCAGGGGAAACAATTGAAAAAGCCAAAGGAATATTTAATCTGCTTCAGAACTATTCAGAGTTTATTATGATTCGGAGCTGCCATCCGGGATGAATTAATTTTTCATCTTCAGGATGGCGGAATACTCTGTTAAAATAACACGTAAAGAAAATAATTTTAGAAAATAAAAAAATTGAAATGAAAAATATTATAAATTCAGTAACGGTATTAACAGCAAATACGAAAACATATCTGCTGATGGTCTTGACGGCCATAATTTCAGCAATAATTTTTCTATTCGCCGGTTCGGAAACATCAGCTTCCGGTGAAAATGCCAAAATAATATTCACCGAAGAATCGTATGACTTCAGAAAAGTAAAAGAAGGACCTGTGCTTGAATATTCTTTCAGGTTTACAAATGAAGGAGATACTCCGCTTGTAATAGAAAAGGTTCAGACATCGTGCCGCTGCACAGACGCAGCAACTGACGGAAAAAAGGAATACGGAAAAGGCGAAGGAAGTGAAATAAAAATTACATTTAATTCGCAGGGAAGAAAAGGAACGCAGGAAAAACATGTGGCAGTATTTACAAATGAAACAAAAAATAAAGCGATAGATCTGATATTTACATGTGATATTGTATCATAAAATTAATTACCGACTTAATAAAATAATTTATGAACAGAAAACTTTTTAAAATAAATTTAAACAGATAACTTTAAACAATAAACCATAATGAAAAAAATATATTTAATCTTATTTGTAATGCTTGTCTCACTCGGAACTGTAAATTTGTCTACGCCAAATAATAGACCGGAGAGTCAAAATAATTTCCAGAGTCTTAAATACAATGCTGTAAACAATAATCTGAATAATAATTCAAATATGCCTGTTCCGCCGGAAGATGCAAACAGTGACGGAATTGTAGATTCAGATGATTTAGCTATTGCCATAGTTGAAAGCAATAATTTTTGCAGTGAAAACTGTCTGGCAGATGTTGACGGTAATGGATTCACAGATCTTACTGATGTAGTGTTGATTTTCGAATATATAGAAACGCATCTGAATCAATAAATTAATTTATTCTATAATCTATTTAATAATTTTAAATTATGAAAAAAATAATATTATATACAACATTGGTAATTATCTTTTTATTATCAGCGCATCAAAGCTTTTCTTATGAGCTAAAAGTAAAGAACTTTAACTATGTTGCTTCAAATATTCTAGAGTTTGAAATTTTTATAAAAGGTCCGGCTCCTCAGCTATACTGCATGGGACAATACATATTTAATTTTAATCCTGCTTTTGCAAATGGAGGTACATTAACATATACGAAACGGAATTTTTCAGATTTACCATCAACAAAGAGACCATTATATACGGCAATATTTAATGATCAACTCAGATTGTCAACAAATTTACCTAATGCAGATTTGCCGCCTACTACTATTTCAAATACCGGAGATGGTACAAAAATTATAAGAATGAGATTAACTACCACAGCTTGCAGCTTTGCCGGAGATTTAAATCTTACATGGAGAAATGTAAGTGACGGAGGATACTATACAAAAGTATATGATGCTGTTACCGAATACTTTGATCCGGAAGAACCGGAATTGGGATCTTACTATGTAAGTATAACTAACATAACAAATGCCGCATCGCATTTTGTAGACCCGATTCCTTCGCCAAACATTGCTAATGTACTTGTAAATCCGGGATGCGGAGGATTTCCAACTCTGAAAGATGCTTTCAATGCCATCAATACCAACACCGGAGGAGTTTATACAAATCAAAATGTGACAGTCAGTATTGTAAACAATACAACTGAATCGTCCTCTGCAGTTTTAAATGAAGGATCATTCAGCAGCTGTATCATAAGACCTGCTAATAATTCGGTTTCAGTTACAGCAGCTTCCGGAGTTGACAATCTTATAGTTTATGATGGAGCGGATAATGTTACTATTGACGGAAGAATCGGAGGAGTTGGCTCTATACAGCTTACAATATTAAATCCCAACACAGGCTCAGCCAATAGTATTAAAATGTTTAATGGCGCTTCCAATAATATTGTACAAAATCTTAATATCGTTAACAGCGGATTAAACACCGATGCAAATAATATATATATCGCCGGAACAGATGCCGGATTAGCTGCAACCGGTAATGATAACAATAAAATTGAGAACTGTATAATTGATGGAGGTTCGACAGCTGTAAATGTAATCGGTAGTCCCGTTTTTAATACAGGAACAAAAATTAATACAGGTACAATAATCCTGAACAATGAGATTAAAAATTTTAAAAAATTTGGAGTGAATACAAGCTGGAATACGAAAAACAATAGAATAGAAGGTAATAAAATCATATTTGGTTCAGCTTTATATATTACCGGTGAGATATACCTTGAAGGTATTGTTTTCGCAGGAATCGGAGATAATTATATTATCCGGAATAAGATTTATTCTACCTTAAATCCAATTGCTAATACATATTATTTTGGAATGTTTATAAGTCCTGCAATTACACCGCTGCCGGACAATTCTACGACAATTCACATTGAAAATAATTTCATTTCCATCACTGATGATGCAGCAGGATACATTTATGGTATGTATTGTGGAAAGAGAGGTCAGGTTGTTCAAACAACAAATGTACAGCACAATACAGTTTATATCGGGAAAACCGGAAGTATAGGAGGATTTTTCAGTACCGGTATTGGAATGTTTGACATGAATGTATCCGGCTCTATTTACAATGTTTATAATAATTTATTAATTAATGAGAGGTATGTTACATCCGGTATTCCGGGCTGGGCAATTGAAGTACAGCCAACTCCGCTTGTAACTTTTAATTTTGATTATAATTGCTATTGGAGTATCGGTAATTTTGCATTAGTAAACGGTGTTAATTATTCCGGTCTAACAGCTTACCGGACTGCATCTATTCCGAATGAGCAAAATACAATTCTTAAGAATGCAAACTTTACAGATAAATTTGCAGGTGACTTACATTTAGCCGGAGCTTCAATCGGTGATTTCGAATTAGCAGGCAAAACAGGAATCAATGTGCCTACTGATATCGATATGGATTCAAGAAATCTGTATTTCCCATATAAAGGAGCAGATGAATCCACATCTTTAGGCGGAATAACTTCACTGAATCTTAAATGCTATCCCGAAGGATTTTACTATCCTGTATCTGACCAAATGATAAAATCAATTCCGGTGAATGTTTTTCTGAAAAGTTCTGTGTTTCCTTACACAACAGTTTCGAGCAGCACTACAACTCTTGATGTGAACGGAAATACTCCTTCACTGAATTTTATTATCCCGAATAATGGAGCATATTATATTGCAGTAAATAACTGGAACGTACTTTCCACCTGGAATGCAGTTCCTCAAAACTTTACCGTTGGCGGGACAACAAACTTTGATTTTTCTACTGCTGTGAATCAGGCATACGGGAATAATATTACTCAGATAGATGCTTCACCTCCAAGATGGGGAATATATATCGGTGATGTAAATCAGGATGAGATCATTAATAATACCGATGTCACTTTAATACACGATGCTTCCGTTATTTATTCAGCCGGAAATATTGTAACAGACTTAAACGGAGATGAAGTAGTTGACGCGGACGATCTTGCAATAGTAAGGAATAATGAAGCAAATTCAGTTCATGTTGTAAAACCCTGATAAATATATTTATATTAAAGAAACAATAAAAAAATTAATTGCAAATTTAAAAATTTTAAATCATGAAAAAAATTAAAATAATAATATTAACCTTACTAATTGTCTTTATTACCGACTTTGCTTATTCTGTTGATCCGACTTATACTTTAAGTATATCAAATATTGTGAATATTAACGCTAACACAATAGAATTTAGTATTTATCTGAAGCATACTAATCCGACTCAGACTAATTTTTATTACTCTATGGGTCAGTATGCAATCTATATTCCGGCTACAAGTTCACAAGGAGGTAATTTAACATATACATTTTCCCCCCTTCCAAATGTTTCTGATTTACCCGAGGAACTGCGTCCATTAAACCCTACGGTATATATTAATTCCAATAGTATTCAGCTAAGATTAGCCCCAAATGTTCCGCCTCCATCTTATCCCGGTCAGGCGAATCCGGTTTTCAGTATTTCTTCAGCAGGAATCGGAACAAGAATTGCTCGTATGAGACTACATACAACTGCTTCATCATTTGCATATACACATCATTTGATATGGAAAAACATCGGTGATTATAATACAAAAATTATATGTAACAATTTTTCAGCGACACAATCACTTGTTAAGAATATTACAAATCCAAATAATCATAAAGGCATCAGAGATTATACATCAATGAATCATATCTTCGGTAAGGTTTTTAAAGATTTAAATAATAATGGTGTTCAGGATTCAGGGGAACC
>CAZLOL010000294.1:0-4649 GCA_964561045.1 uncultured Ignavibacteriaceae bacterium
AGATGGCAGGTGGAATGATAACGGGGTTTTAAGACAACCATATACAAATGAACAACTGGCTTTAGTTTCAAACAAGGATGCAGCAGGAGAAGTTGGTGTAATTAAAAATACTAACGGACAATTTGAATTGAAAGCATCAAAATACAGTTATTATGATCGATGGAATTTGCTTTTTGATTCACTTGGAGTTTATTACGGGACAGCTCACCCTGACAATAATTCTCACGGTGATACTGCTTATGGAAGTATGAAACAATACTGGAAAGAAGCATCTAATTCAAAATTTGATTTGATTCCTTATTCAACGAGAACGTTTAATCCTAATATAGACAATAGATTAAATAGAGGGATCATAAATGACTATGAAATAGTAAATGGTGTCCCAATAATAAAAAATATATTACTCCCAAAGAATAAATACGGATTGGATCAGAACACCTCCTACTTTAGATCATATGAAGATGACTTGAGTCTTGATAGTAAAGGATTTCTGATTTTAGCAGATGCCGAATATGTAATAAACACTCAAACTAACTTTAATTTAGATTCATTCAGGGCGAATGGAGGAATCTTAATGGTAGTGATTGCCGGATCACAAAGAAGTTTCAAAGGAATAGGAGAACCACAACTAAATTTACGAAGATTTGTTGTCAGAGGAAGATTAAATAGAATAACGGATTTAGAAAATACAAGAATTGATGGAATCGGAATTACAGCTCATGAATACGCACATATTGCTTTCAATTGGGGTTCTCATACAGTTTCTGGAAGGTACGATATCATGAATATATTCGACGTTCATTTTAAAGATTGTCCTCAATTACCTAATCCAATTTTTAGAATGCAACAAGGTTGGCTTATCCCTATTGCCCTTAAAAATACTCAACAAGTTCTTAATCTTCAGCCAATTGAAACATCATTTCAATGCGGCGTTGTTTCTGTTTATGGCGATCCTAGTGTTGCTCCTGACTGGTCAACAGGTGAATGTTTTGTAATTGAAAATAGAAGAAGAATAGGTTTCGATCGAATGATAGCTTTAGATAAAATCTCTAATTATTCTAATTTTGTAGGAGGTTTACTCATTTGGCATTATTCACCATATAAAAATCTTTTTCAACATCCTTGCAGCAATGGTGGTTTTGTTTACCCAACAATTAAACTCATTTCGGCAAATGGAGAATCCAATCTATGCGGAAATACAGGAGATCCGTTGCACTTTTTCGCTCATTTACCTAACATACCTCCCGGTCTGATTGATTATTACAGGTTTGATTCAAGCAGAACTCATTCAGCTGCAAATATAAAAACCGGAATTGAACTAAGAAATATTGAACAAATTAACTACAGCAATTTATATAGTTCAATTAAATTCAATCTTAACTATTTAATTTCCGAACCGCCGGTATATAACTATGTAATTTATCAAAGAGGAGGAGATCCCAGGGAAATTTCATTATCAGATAATGTATTTTATCATGAATATGATAATAAAGAGTTTTATGAAGTTCTTCCCGGTGCAAACATTGATATTGGTAGCAAAAATGGCAATAAAATGAGGTTTAATAATATTGAAGCAATAGGTACTATCTATAATTATATTACATTCAGGGGAGCAGGTTTCAGAAATACTTCGGAGAGTTATATATCTAATTACAATAAGGGTATTTCTATCAGCAGTCTTTATTCTTCGACAAATATTGATACATGTATTTTGCAAAATGTAAATATATTAGATGTAGATCCAGGTGAAGCAGAAATTTTTTGTAATCAGATCTCATTTTTCCCTATCAATTTAGAAAATATAAATGTTGCTTCTAATTTTGAAAATAAAAATTACTATGATATAGTAATACTAAATTATATAAATGATTTAGATTTAAACAATTTGCAGGTTTTGTGCAGAAATACCACCCGATTTACCGGCAACATTTTTATTAATTCTTCAAGGGTTACATTTTCTGGTAATAAATTTTTTGCTTTCGGGAAAAGTATATTATTCACTAATACAATAGTTGATAATATTCTTAACAATTCACATCCATTTGTTGAATTTAATGAATTGTCAGCTGGCTCACCTTGGCAGGGATTAAGATTGGATGGTGGGTCTATAAATCTGGATAATAATGATGGTCACCCAACGGAGATAAAGAATGCTATTATCGGAATTGACATAACAGCTTCCACCGGAGAAATAATTATCAGGAATTCTAAGTTTGAAAATAACCGCGATTATGACATTTCAATTTATAAAACAAGCAATGAATCAGATGAAAAACCGAGGATAAGTAATAATACTTTTTCTCAGGATAATAACGCAAATGTAAAGATTGCAAATATAATAGTAAATGAATGTACGAATATAAGTATAGATTCCAACACAATTATCAATGCAGGATATTACGGCATATTGCTGATGAACGACGAATCATCGTTAATAAATTACAATATTATCACGGGAGGGAACATAAACGGTACTCACTCAAGCGGAATCTTTAGCTACAATTCAAACGGATATTATAAATGCAATGCCGTGTCACAGTGCATGGAATATGGAATCCTGCTGGATAATTCGCAGCCTGTTCTTTTTAATAATGAAATTTTTGTGAATGGAATTGGATTATATTTAACGAATAATTCAAATCCTATAATGACATCCGCATATCTTAATAATGAAACCTATGTGATTGGAGGTTACAATGATATTCATCATAACGCCGGAAAGGAAATATACTGTAATAATTCCAAGATCAATAACAGCACTCCGGTAATGCACAAAGGATATAATTCAGTTGAAGATTCCGTTGGGCTTCTCCCGGATACATTAATATATAATAAGGTATCTTCATCAACTCCTCATATAGACGCGATCGGTAATTACTGGGGAGGAAGCAGTCCCGCCGGAAGACTGATCCCGGATAATTCTTTTACACACGATCCGTATTTAACATCGCAGTTTTCACATGATTGTGATTATGCCTCCGAACCGGCAGATAATACTTCCATGCCAATTGAATATCTGCTTATGGGTAATGCAATGAAAAATCAGCAGCAGGAAAACTATGGTATTGCACTTAACTTTTTAAATCAGCTGCTCGCAATACAGAATTCGGATATCAGTCCGGTTATTTCATTTAATGATCTTTTTACTTCCAATCTGTTGTCGAATGGAAATTTCAACAATCTGGAAAATTATTATTTAAGTATGATCTCTCAGTATCCTGAAGATTCAGTTATAAATAATAAACTTTTAAATCTCTCAATTGAAAGCAAAATAGCACGGAACGAACTTGAAGTTGCAATTTCAGAGTATGATGAAATATTGAACACTAACTCGAATGAGGAGGTAATATTTTATGCATCCATAGACAGAAGCCGGGCAATAAGGCTCTTGCTGGACAGCTTACTTAGTCATTATCAGGGAGATAATTCCATGCAGAATATAGAGCAAATGTATGACAATGCAATAAATTATGAAATCAGAATTAACAACTCAGATAAGGAATTAAATCCGGAAACACAAAGAAAAAGTATTTCTGATAGCAGAGATAAGAAATTTATTATCGGATCCAACAATGAAAGTAACTTTACAGCTTTGAATAAAAGCATTCATGAAAGAAAAAATCATTTTGAAAAATTGAGCGGGAGAGAAAAAAGGAATTTAATAATAGAAAAAAACATACTGGATATATCTGTTAATAATTATGTTGAAGGAATTGCTTCAATAAAAAACAAGCTCCGGTATTTAAACCAAAAAACTCAGGAAATTCCGCTAACATATAAACTTTATCAGAACTACCCTAATCCTTTCAATCCTGTTACACATTTGGAATATGGGATTTCGAAATTGGGATTTGTTTCTTTGAAAGTATATGATATTCTTGGAAAGGAAGTTAAGACCTTAGTGAATGAGATCAAACCTGCCGGTATTTACAGGGTACAGTTTGACGGAAGTAATCTTCCAAGCGGGGTGTATTTTTATAAGATCGAAGCGGGGGATTTTTTATCAATTAAGAAGATGATGCTTTTAAAATAAGGACATTTGTCCTATCAAAATTGTTAGAAAAATAAAATACCGGGAGAAATAATTCTTCCGGTATTTTTTTTGCAGAACAATTTAATTTAAAGGGATTTCAGTTAAAACTTCCGAAGTCCGAAAGAAGATTTCGGAAGTTTAACTACGGAAGTTTATTGACAATCGAAAATAATAACCTTAATTTATTAAGGTAAATAAATTATGGTATATGGAAACAGCAAATCAGGTATTCGAGCCGGTTGAAGTGATAGCACACTTCAGCAAACTGAAATTACAGATAATAAGATTCAAATGGAACGGGAGCGTTTACAAGGTTACTGAAATGCTTCAGAGCTGGAAGATCCCTGCTCGTGAGGGATTCGTGACGCATTATGTCGTTACCTGCAGAGATAAGGATCTGCTGTGTGAACTTTCTTTCAGCAATACTGATCTGAAGTGGGAATTGGTAAGGTATGATAGTTTGGGGTAATAGTTAATAGTTAGTAGTTAGTAGTTAATAGTAAGTAGTTAATAGTTGATTAAGAAAATTTATTAATCTTATGAATCTTACGTATATAACGAATCTTACGTATCTTATTCCGGTTTTAAAATTACCGGATCTTCGATTAATTCCGCA
>CAZLOL010000295.1:0-4638 GCA_964561045.1 uncultured Ignavibacteriaceae bacterium
CTTCATTAGAAAAAGTAACAAAATCTATTACTCATTACTCATTACTCATTACTCATTACATAATACCTGTTTAATAATACTTATCCCTGTTATCAACAATCACAGCTTCATTCTGCATTCTTGTCAGCCAGTCTGTAACAATCGATTGTCTCTTTGAAGTAAGCAGAGTGTTTCTGATCTCAGGAGCTTTAATTAAATATTCCTGTTCGTTAAATTCCGTGATCGAATTAAGCTTAACTATGTAATATCCTTTTATACCTTTGATGGGTTTTGAAATTTCACCCGGTTTCATTTTCATGACTTCATTTGTCAATCCGAAATCAGAACCGATTTTCGGATTTGGTTTGGTTACTTTAAAACTGTCAGCCACATCATAAGTATACTGAGGTGCGGCTTCTTTCAGTGAGTTCAGGTCCGAGTTCACTATCTTCCCTTCAAGATCTTTTGCAGTTCCCAGCAGAATATCGTATTTCTTTTGATTTACAACTTTTGGTTTGATAATGTTAACTTTTATTGAATCGAAATTCTGATACCCTTCAGGCTTTTTATCCATTACCTGGTATATAGCGTATCCGCCCTGAACTTTTACCGGCTCCGTATAAAAATTGATCTTATTATCAAATGCTATCTTCAATACTTTTTTATTGGTACCGGCTAACGGCACTTGTCCGTCTCTTTGGATTTCTGGGGAGGTCTGTACCTGTAAAGTATTTTCTTTTGCCATTGAGTCAAGAATCTTTCCTTTGTTCAGTTCCGAATAGAATTCTTCTGCTTTCTTTTTCACCAGCTGCTTGCTTCTGCTGCTTGGGACAACTGTTTTGTTGATCTGTGCGATCTTGAATTCTTTCTTTTCTTTTCCTAAAACTTTTATAACATGATATCCAAAATTTGTTTTGACCGGTCCGACAAGGTCTCCTGCATTTGCTGAAAAAGATGCTTCCTCGAATTCTTTTACCATAGCTCCTTTAGTAAACCATCCGAGATCTCCTTTGTTCTGTTTTGCGGACGGATCATCTGACAGCTCTGATGCAAGTACCTTTATATCTTCTCCGTTCTTTATCCTGTTGTAAATTTCCTGAGCCTTAATTTTTGCAGCTGCTGTATCGGTTCCGAAATTTACCAGAACGTGCGTTGCATTTACATACAGATCCTCACCTGTTTTTGAATCAAGATATTTTACAACCTGATATCCGTCCTCTGTAATTAAAACATCCGATACATCCCCGGGTTTTGCATTGAACAGGAATGAAGTGACTGCTGATTTAAGACTGTTAGTTTTCTGAAATTCCGGGTTGAAAGGAATGGTTGAATTTTCATTTACGAGTTTGATCAGACTTGAATCTTCAATGTTTGCATTAAGCATGTCCTTCTTTAATAATTCCAGGTCCCTTTTCATTGATGAAGAATCTTCTGCTGTCGCTGCATCTGAAAATAATATATACTTTAATTTTACGCTTTCGTTCTGCTTGAAATCACTTTTATTCTTTTCATAATAATCTTTAAGCTCATTGTCATTTACGGAAAACAGTGTTGTATCAGTAAGTGTATTAAGATCAAGAAGTACATAATTGAAATTAGCAATAATGTTATCCTCCTTGTATTTATCCAGCACATCAGCTTCAGAAATTACAGCGCCTTCTGTAAGAACTGCCTGAAGTTTCTCTGATAATAATGTTTCCCTGCAGTAATTTTCAACCTGTGACCAGAACTGAGTTGCCTCCTTTGTTTTCATCCCAAGCGCCTGCTGATAAAATCCGGCATTGAATACTCCCGTAGAATCCATAAAATTCTTTTTTATCGGTTCAGGTAATGTCTCGGGTCTGTTATATATCCAGTCAAGTATTTCCTTATCTGATACTTTAATACCGTATTTTTCTATAGCCTGCTGAGAAATAGTCTGGCTTACAAGACTGTTCCAAACCTGATCCCGGATCTGATTCATAGTGGCTTCATCTATATCCTTTCCTTCGTTCTGCTGCCTCATCTGCTCCACCTGCTGCTGTACGATTCTCTCAAATTCCTGGTATGATATTTCTTTGGAATTCACTTTGGCAAATGCTTCGTTCGATCCTCCCATTCCAAGATAATTCATTCCCCATTCAAAAACTATTGTTGCCAGAAAAGCTACTATCAGTATAATGATGATCAAAGGCATCTTATCCCTCATCTTATTCATAATACCTGTGTGTTGAATTTTCTTATTGGTCATTAATTAAAGCTGCTCCTTAATATTGATTTAAATGATTAATATTGAATTTTAATATTTTTTCCCGTCTTAACGGCTTTCGAATTTTGCTAATTTTAAAACTAAAATTTTTGGTTTGTAAAAGCAATGAATTTATTAGAATTAAATTAGTCTTTCTTTGTAACTGAAAAATTCAAATCTGACCTGATATATGCAAATTTGAAATTATTTTGTTATTTCTTCCACATAACTGTACGGATCTTCCTTTTTCCCATTGATACTGTCAATCCTTTCATCAAGATTCTTTATCTTTTCCTTATCCCAGAAATTGACTTCAAGTTTGTTATTTACAAGTTCCCTTATTTTTTTATTAAGCTGCTCTTTCCTTTTTATTGTCAGAAATCCGGTTTTAGTCAGGTGATCTTTGTGTCTGAGAATCTCTCTGAACAATTCTTCTGTCCCTTTATTCTGGCTTCCTGTCGTCTTTAAAACATCAATTGTCCATTGATCCCTTCCGGGGGGTTTCAAATGTATAATGTTCTTTATTGTCGAAACAACTCCGTCCGCGCCTTCCCTGTCTGATTTGTTTAAAACAAATATATCGGCTATTTCCATGAGTCCGGCTTTCATTGCCTGTACTGAATCACCTGACTCGGGTACTAGAACTACCATCGTAGTATCTGCAGTCTGAGCTATATCAAGTTCAGACTGCCCTACACCGACTGTTTCAATTATAATAAAATCTTTTCCTGATGCATCCAGTATGTCACATGCTTCCACTATGTTTTTACTCAATCCTCCGAGACTGCCTCTGGTAGCCATCGAACGAATAAATACATTCTCCAGAAGTCCGGATTCCTGCATCCTGATCCTGTCTCCAAGCAGTGCGCCTCCGGTAAATGGACTTGTCGGATCGACTGCGATCACTCCTACTTTATATCCCTTTTCTGTCATCAGCTTCACTAAACAATTAGTTATAGTGGATTTCCCCGCTCCGGGCGGACCGGTAATGCCAATCCTGTATGCTTTGCCCGTAAACTTATATAATTCCTTTAATAATTTTTCACTCCCGGCTTCATCGTTTTCTACAAGCGTAAGAGCTTTAGCAACTGCTCTTTTATCAGAATTTAATATTTTACCGATCATCTCTTTTCCCAAATCCAAATCTGATAAGGTAATAGTTAGTAGTTAGTAGTTAATAGTTAATTGTGATTCGTTTTTCGTTGAAAGTTAAACTTAACTCAACAAAATTCCAAATTCAACATTCCAAATTCCAAATTCAACATTCCAAATTCCAAATTCAAATAATTCCAAATTCAAATAATTCCAAATTCAAAATTCAAATTATCTAAAATCAGCAAGCGCTTTCTCCCAGTTCCATGAAGTAAGCATCATATTCTTAAGATCTCTTTCAGCTTTCCAACCTAAAACATCGTTGGCCTTTTTTGTATCGGAATATATGCTTATCACATCACCTTCCCTTCTGGGACCGATTCTGTAATTTAATTTAATGCCTGTTGTCTCCTCAAATGTTTTTATTACTTCCATTACTGAATTGCCATTACCGGTTCCAAGATTGAAAACCTCAATGTTGGAAATGTTCTTCTTTTCCGATAATCTTTTTAATGAAGAAACATGGGCTTTTGCAAGATCAACAACATGAATGTAATCTCTTATGTTTGTTCCGTCAGGCGTATCATAATCATTCCCGTTAACTGTCAGCATCTCTCTTTTTCCAATAGCAGTTTGTGTTATATAAGGCACAAGGTTGTTCGGAACGCCAACCGGCAGCTCTCCTATCAGAGAAGAATCATGCGCTCCTGTGGGATTAAAATACCGTAATATAATGGTCTGCATTTCAGATACATTTGACAGATCGTAAAGCATCTGTTCCCCGATCTGCTTCGTAAATCCGTAAGGTGATTCCGCTTTTTTGATAGGAGAATCTTCCGATACAGGAAGCTTGTCAGCTTCGCCGTAAACAGTACAGGAAGATGAATAAACAAAATTACTTATCTTTCTTTTTTCAGTCTCATTTAAAAGATTGATCATTCCGGATACATTATTCCTGTAATACATAAGCGGATCCTGAACCGATTCACCGACTGCCTTGAATGCAGCGAAGTGTATGACAGAATCAATATCTCTATTAGTATTAAAAAAACTTTCAAGTGATTCCCCATCACAAAGATCAAGCTTCACAAAATCAGGTCTTTTTCCTGAGATCTTCTCTATCCTGTCAATGACGTCGGCAGATGAGTTCGATAAATTATCAATTATGACAGTTTCAAACCCGCTGCTCTGAAGTTCGACTACCGTATGGGAACCAATGTATCCCGTCCCGCCTGTTACTAGTACTTTCAATTTTCCCTTATGTTAGTTTTTTGTATCAAGTATCAAGTATTAAGTATTAAGTATTAAGTATTAAGTATTAAGTATTAAGTATTAAGTAT
>CAZLOL010000296.1:0-4627 GCA_964561045.1 uncultured Ignavibacteriaceae bacterium
AAAGAAAACTCTCCCGCTGGTGAAAAATTGCCTAAAATTCTTTCGCAATGGCAGCAAAAATTTCAACTCCTCGTTCGGCAGAAGAGCGCTGCCGAACTCGTCAGACAGGAAATTTTTGCTTTTGCCATTGCTCAGAATTTTTAACGGCAATTTTTCACAGGCGGGTTTGTTTTTAAAAAAATAAAATTGTTTCGATTCCGAATTAATTTATTAGGAAAAAACAGCTTCTCAAAATGTTTTGGACGGATGTGCTCCGTGGTTAATCACTGCAAAAAAATATTATAGCATATTAAACCCGGGTTTGCTATTTTAAAAACAGAATCAACAAAACATTTTCCCTCCCTCAAAACTTACTTTGATTTTCCAAGAACGGTTAATAAATTTTTACAGTTTACTCTTTTAATTGTTTTCATATTTTATCTTACACAAATTTTTTTAATGATTATTCAAAGAATAATATTAATTGTATTTTCTTCCATTTTATATTCCTGCGCATCACTGAGCATTGATACAAAAGTTGAAGTTGATGAAAAGGAAGACTGGCTTTTTATAGGAGGTGACCTTGCAAAAACCAATATTTCAAAATCCAAAGCGGATCTACAGCCCCCGTTCAAGCTATACTGGCAGTATGATGTTGACGGCGGACTATCTAAAAGCTGTCTTTCAATAAGCGATGCAATTCTTTTTGCGAATACACTTAACGGTGAATTTTATGCCATAGATGTGCTTAGCGGTAAAGGTCTGGGAAGAACATCCACTCTCGGCAAATCATCTTTTTCCACACCGGTAATAGCCGGGAACAATGTGATAGTTACCTCTTCCGGTGACAGAAACAGCAAAATATTCAACTACAGTCTGATAAGCGGTTTGCCCAAATGGGAAAAAAAGATCGGCTGGATAGAAGCTTCACCCGTCATGGCGGGTAATGATATTATTACAAGCTCCGTAACCGGTTTACTTTACAGAATAGATATCAGAACAGGAAATGTTAAATGGACAACAAGACCAACTGACAGGAAGAAAATTTACGGCTCATTTTATACAAGTCCTACCATAATTAATAATATTATAGTAGCAGGAAATGATGACTTCAATATGTATGCATTTGATACCGCTGCCGGAAAAGAACTGTGGAATTTCAAAACAAACGGTTCCATATTCTGTGATGCATCAGCTTCTGACGGTAAGATTTATTTCGGTTCTGATGACAGGAATTTTTACTGTCTGGATACACTTGGAAAATTAGTCTGGAAGAAAGATATGAAGACAAAATTCTTATCTTCATCTACATTTTACAAAGATCTTGTGATTACTTCGGGAATTGACGGAATCATATATGCTCTTGATAGAAATAACGGTGATGTCAAATGGTCCTTTGCAACAAAGGGAGCATTAACCGCAACGCCCTTGCTTCAGGAAGATAAAATATTTATAGGTTCCTATGATAAATTTTTTTATTGTATAAATGCCGCAGACGGAAGGGAACTGTGGAAATACGAATGTGAAGGCAGGATCAAAACAAGCGCTGTGATCTGGAAGGATTTTATTTTTACTGCCAGCGATGAAAAATACATTTATTGCTTTTCAAACAGAGAACCACCCAAAAAATCGGAAAAGAGTTTAAATTGAATACTTTCGTGAAAAGATCTTGTGTCATATTATTGCTTTTATATTTCCGGATCCTATCGGCTCAGACTGATCAGCTGACCGAAACAACTGATTCATCCGCAGTTTCTGATACTGTTAGATTCTCAGCAGTAAGTGATACACTAACAGGATCGGATACTTTAAAGTCTTACAGCCTTTCAATTTCTTCTAATCTGGATTTTGCAAAAATATATTCAGATACTCAGTTTATAGGACTGACTCCCCTGAAAGATTATATTTTAAAAGAAGGAAACTATAAATTAAAGATCATCAATCCTAAATCCCTGCAGGACTGGCAGAATGATAATCAGACAATAGATCTGTTCATAAATAAGGACACAACTGTAAACATAATTTTTAAGTATTTCTATTATATTAATACTACTCCGTACAGTGCAAAGGTTTTTAAAGAAGATTCACTTATTGGGGAAACTCCTTTAAGGTTCTTCAGGGAAAATGAACTGACCGGAAATCTGCTGATCAGAAGGAAGAACTACAAAGATTATTTTTTTGATTTGAGCGGCTATAATTACGGTACCGGAGCGAATATTAAATTAAATCCTAAAGGTCTTGAAGAGGTAAATGACCTGGTTTATAAAGACCGGTCAACACAATTCAATACTAAGCGCTCTTTGATGCCGATACTGGGTACAGGGGCTGTTTCTATAGCAAGCGCTATTATGGCTTTTAATTATAAAAATATTGCTAATGATGAATATGACAGATACCTGTTATTTGGTAACGAAGAAAGACTTCAGGAATCAAAAAATAATGATACATATTTTGCAGTTTCAATTGTTGTGATGCAGGCAGCTGTTGCAGGGCTGATCTATTTTCTTTTTTTTGATAAGTAAAGAAGTAAATCTAATTAATTTTCTAAATACGGTTGATCATATTATTCAATAATTTCGATTTTCTCACCCGGCTTCAAAAATAAATTCCTCCATACAATTGTAATTAATATTATCAATGATCCGGCAATTGCATACCCGGAAGGAACCTCGCCTACTCCGAGGAAAACCCATATCGGGCTGAGTATTGCTTCAAGCATTGCTATTATCATGGACTCGGTTGCTGAAATGTATTTTATGCCTTCGTTGAATATTATGTAACTTATACCGATCTGAAATATTCCCATGTAAAGAAGTATCAAAAACTGTGTAAGATCCAGCGTCAGATTATTGAATATTAAAGGCAAGCAAAAAAGGCAGACAAGAATATTTCCGACTACTATATAGATCATCGTATCCTCAGTTTTGTGAATCTGTTTTTTCCATTTTAAAAAAAGCGTAAACAGAGCGAAACTGATACCCGAGCCAATTGCAATTAAATTGCCCTGTATTCCTGACAGCTCAAGCTTTCCGAAGAAGAATAAAACCATTCCTGTAAAGCAGAATACTAATGCAATAAGGTTTTTCTTTTCGAACTTTGTTTTCAGGAAAATCGGTTCTAAAATAAGCAGATAAATAGGAGCAGTGAACTGAAGGAATATTGCATTTGCGACTTTTGTAAGTTTTGCCGCAACTACAAACATTATCAGGACAAGGGCATAGCAAAGACTGCACAATACAGAAATTACATCGAATTCATAATTCAATTTTTTTTTATTTGCTTTTGAGATCACTATGATTGTTATCGCAGCTATAGCTGAGCGGAAGAATGATATCTGAAATGCATCTAAAGTAAGTATCTTTATGAAAAGTCCTCCGGAGCTCCAGAGCAGAGCTGCAAGACTGATATATATAAGACCTTTCTTATGGGTAGGAATGGAATTTATAATTTTACCCAGCATCAGTTATTAAATTTAATCAGATCATGTATCGTCAATAGTGAAATCATTTCTTTGCCGTTCCATTTTGGAATAAGTGATAACAATTAAATTATCAGTATTTCTTCTTTATTTCTTTCAGCATTATCTTGGTCATCTTTTCAAGATCATAATCGTGCTTCCAGCCCCAGTCATTCCTGGCTTCGCTGTCATCAATGCTCTTTGGCCAGGAGTCAGCTATTGCCTGCCTGAAATCGGGCTTGTATGTGATCTGAAACTTAGGAATAATTTTTTTAATCTGTGCGGCTAACTGCTGCGGGTCAAAGCTTATCCCGCTGAGATTATAGCTGGAATGAACCGTGAGACTGTCTTCATCAGCTTCCATCAATTCTATTGTCGCCTTAATTGCATCAGGCATGAACATCATCGGCAAAGTCGTGTCCGGTTTTAAAAAACATTCATACTTACCGGATTCTATCGCATCATAAAAGATCTCAACCGCATAATCCGTCGTTCCTCCGCCTGCTTCTGTTTTATAACTTATTAATCCCGGATATCTTATGCTTCTGACATCAAGATGATGTTTGGTATGATAATACTCGCACCATCTTTCACCTGCAAGCTTGCTGATGCCATAAACAGTGCTCGGCTCCATAATTGTCAGCTGAGGAGTGTTTACTTTTGGAGTTGTAGGACCATACACCGCTATGGAACTCGGCCAGAAAACTTTCTTAATGCCGACTTCTCTTGCCAGGTCCAGAATGTTCAGCAGGCTTTTCATATTGATATCCCATGCCTGAAGAGGGATCCTTTCTGCATTCCCTGACAGCACGGCTGCAAGCAAATATATCTGCGTTATCTTATATCTTATCACAAAGTGTATTAGCCGCTTATCGTCCATCACGTCCATTATCTGAAAAGGTCCGGATCTCTTAATGTCTTTCGGCGCATCTTTAATGTCAGTTGCAAATACATTTGCATCACCGTATACTTTTCTTAAAGCTAATGTAAGTTCGGAGCCGATCTGTCCCGCCGCTCCGATGACAAGTATTTTTTCCATTATTTACATTTTAATTTAGAGCAGTTAACATGAATACTATCCATAACCAAATTTGTATTAATACTAACTGCTAACTGCTAACTGCTAACTGCTAACTGCTAACTACTAACTACTAACTACTAACTACTAACTACTAACTACTAACTACTAAC
>CAZLOL010000297.1:0-4619 GCA_964561045.1 uncultured Ignavibacteriaceae bacterium
AAGTTTGTCAAGTTTGTCAAGTTTGTCAAGTTTGTCAAGTTTATCAAGTTTATCAGGTTTGTCAGGTTTGTCAAGTATGTCAAGAATGTCAAGAATGTCAAGTTGTATAATTAAAATATTTTTTTGTATAAGTTAAAATTATTATTAAGGAATAATTATGAATAGAATAAATAGTTTACCCGATATCACCGGGCTTTACAGGCTTCCTTTTTCAAAGAATGATAATCCTAACGGCTGGGTGGAGATCACTACTGACTGTAATCTCCGGTGTCCCGGTTGTTACAGAGGTTGTGACAGGTATGACAATATACCTCTTCATGAGCCGGCTGATAAAGTAAAAGAGAATATACTGGCAATGAAACAGCTTCGGAATTGTCAGATCATTTCTCTCAGCGGAGGAGAGCCATTGATGCATCCTGAGCTCGAAGACATCGTGTGCTTTGTAAAAGAAAACGGAATGTATCCGTTTGTTCATACTAACGGAGTACTGCTGACAAAAGAGAAAATCATAAAACTTAAGGAAGCAGGTCTTTCCGGACTTATCATCAGAGTTGATTCATTAAGCAGGAACAGAAAGTCCAATGAAGAGAATCTTAATTCAATCAGAAAGCGGTATGCAGAAATGGTAGATTCAGTCAAAGGCATACACTTAACCTTTCTTTGTGTCGTAAATAAAGACAATATAAAGGAGATTGGCTCCGTGATAAAATGGTCAGTAGAGAATTCACGACTCGTTGATTTTGTAACTTTCATTCCAATGAGAGAAGTTTACTTTGACAGGAATGAGGAGCATGACAGTTCAAAATGGGTTTACGCAGATGAGCTTTGCGGGCAAGTCAGGACAGTGATTCCGGATATCAGATACGCTGCATATCTCGGAAGTAAACTGGAAGATGCTGAAATACACTGGCTGCAATCGCCAATGATTGTATTGAACAAAAGAATTCTTGGATTTACCGGTCCAAAATTCGTAGAAGCATTTCAGGTGCTGCATCATTTATTCAGGGGTAAATATGCATATAAATTCGGAAAAGGCAGAAGCTATCTTAATTTTTTTATGATACTGATATTAAGCATATTTTTCCGGGAATTCAGGAAAACAGCTTTTAACTTTTTAATGGAAATATTGCGTAATCCCTTTAATCTTTTCAGACGGGCATCTGTAATGTTAATATGCTATATAATTCCTCCCGGATATGTGAACGGTATAAGGGATGAGTGTGACAGTTGTCCGGATGCTATTTTGTATAAAGATCATTTAGTGCCTTCATGTGCTCTTGAGGAATATAAACTTTTCGGAAAACCGCTGGAAATGCATGAAGTAATATCAGATTATGATTGAGATAACTGAAGTTAAATCCAGGAAAGATCTGAAAAAGTTTCTCGGATTTCCCGCTCAGCTGTATAAAGGAGATCCAAACTTTGTGCAGGAGTTGTATGCCGTTCAGAAAATAATGTTTGACAGAAAGAAATATCCATTTTATACTCATTCAAAAGCAGATTTCTTTATTGCATTAAAAGACAGCGAGGTTGCCGGTAGAATAGCAGTGATAAGAAACAATAATCACATTACATATACGGGAGATAAGAGCGGCTTCTTTGGTTTTTTTGAATCCGTAAACGATAAGAATGTTTCAAAAGCGCTGTTTGACAGAGCTGTGAACTGGGCAAAAAAGGAAGGACTGACAGGCATAACCGGTCCGGAAAATTTCACAACGAATGATTCATGCGGATTTCTGATCTCGGGTTTTGATTCCCCGCCTGTTGTAATGATGCCATACAATAAAGATTACTATGATGAGCTGATGCTTAGCTATGGATTCAAGAAGGAGATTGATCTTCATTCTTATCTGATGGAGAATGACAGGATACTGGCAACACCTTCCCTTGAAATAATTTTAAAAAAATATTATGACAAACTTACCTCAAGCGGAATAACTTTCAGAAACATAAATTATAAGAATCTGAGTGAGGAGGTGATTCCTTTCCGTGAAGTTTATAATCAATCGAATAACAGCAACTGGGGATTTTTGCCAATGACTGAAAGGGAATTCAGGGAAACAGCAGAGATGCTCAGTAAATTTGTTCCCGACAAGTTCATGCTTTTTGCTGAGAAAGGAAAAAAAATGATCGGTTTCATTGTGGCGCTTCCTGATCTGAATCAGGTATTTGCACATATAAGATCAGGTAAACTTTTTCCTTCCGGCATATTCAAATATTTATATTACAGGAAAAAAATTTCCAAAGGCAGGATACTTATACTTGGTATTCTCAATGAATACAGAAACAAAGGCATAGATCTGATATTATATAAAAAAATCCGTGAGAATATGAACAGCGCAGGTATCTATACAGCCGAAGCCTGTTATGTAATGGAGAATAATAAAAAAATGAATTCGATAATCGAAAAGATCGGCGGGATAAAAATAAAAAAATACAGGATATATAAACTGGAATTCTGATTCTTATATAATTGTAAACTGATGTTTCAAAATTATATTGAAAAGTATTCATATTTAAATTAGATTTATAAATGAAAAAGGAGACAGATGGAAATTCAAAATATATATTTTTATTAATTCTGCTGCTTACACTTATTTCCTCGCAGATAATTTCCGACAGAACAATTAAACCGAATGTACCAAGAAGAATCAGCATTCAGGATTCAATCCTATCAGGCACATTTGAAGCTCCTTATCAGTACAGATTATTCAAACCGGTTACAGGCAAATTCATTCAGTTCTTTGTATCTAAATTTATCAGAGACCCGCAAAAATCCCATGTAGTTGCTTATCATATACTCATATTTATTGTTTTCCTTTCCATATTTACATTAATGTATTTTTATCTGTCCATGTTTTTTTCGGACAATGTCTGTATGATGGGACTATTGCTTCTGCAGATAGTAATACCTCTGGGAATTACGAGTATCTGGGAAGAGGGGGATTACATAACACTTATGTTCTATCTGATCGGAATAAATCTGATTTTCCGTTCGAAGGATCAGTATCTGCCTTTAGTGTTTATATCCGGCACCATGAACAGAACGCAGATAATATTTCTGATCGTATTTTATATAGCATATTTGATTGACAGGAAAATACTTTTCAGGAAAAGAAGCATTCTTATACTATTCATGTGCTTTGCAGGTCATTTCCTGACATTCTATTTCTTAAGATTATATTACGGATTTAAGGTCAGTCCCTACAGCGTGGATCATGAAACATCAACAAACATCACTTTCTGGAAAGATATTCTGGGATTATGGATCGAACAGGTTTCTGTTTTTTTAATTCTCTCTATAATCGCTTTCAGAAAAAGCAGAACATTTTTCAGGTTATCATTACTTAGCCTGATTGTATATGTAATAATGTTTTTCTTTAACAGCATTATGAGCCAGGTTGCAAAGATACTGCCGGCATATATTATACTTATTCCGATGAGTCTTCAGACTCTGACAGGGGAAAATATGAAAGATGTACAGTCATCGGCGGATTCTTATGTCTCATAAGGATTCATAACATAAGGAAGCTTAGTTTACCTTTACAGTAATATCTTGTTATTAATTATTTTTTACAATACTTTGAAAAATGAATAATTCAGAACCGAAAGACAGAACAAAATACATTTTCTTTCTGATATTATTGCTGACAATGATATCTTCCCAGATAATATCCGACAGAACGATCAAGCCAAATGTACCCAAGAGAATAAACATACAGGATTCAATACTTGCCGGACAATATGAAGCGCCTTATCAGTACAGAATAATGAAGCCGGTATTAGGCAAGTCTGTTCAGTTTTTTGTAAAAAGGTTTATTCGCAATCCCGAAAATTATCATGTTGTATCTTATCATATTGTCATATTCGTTGTTTTCTTCGGAGTATTCACTTTGCTTTATTTTTATCTCAAACTCTTCTTCTCTGATAATGTGTGCATGATAGGTCTTCTTCTCATGCAGATAGTCATACCGCTGGGGATTACCAGCATTTGGGAAGAAGGCGATTATATAACTTTATTATTTTATCTGATTGGATTTAATCTGATGTTCCGGAATAGGGAATACTTGCTTCCGTTTGTAGTTCTTTTCGGAGTGCTGAACAGAGACCAGATTATTTATATATTAGCATTTTATGTTGCTTTTCTTATCGGAGACAAACGGTTATTTACAAAGAAAGGAATACTGATCATTGTTATGTGCTTAGCCGCATATTTTATTTCATACTTTGCAATGAGATTGTATTTTGGATTCAAGATAAATTATTATGTTACGGAAATACAGACTTCAACAAATATTAGTCACTGGAAGGCTATAATGGGACTATGGGCGGAACAGGTATTTGTTTTTGTTGCTCTATGCATAATATCATACAAAAAAAGCAGTACATTTTTCAGGTTATCACTTCTTAGCCTTATATTTTATGTAGTAATATTCTTTTTCAACAGTATTCTCAGCCAGGTTGCAAAGATACTTCCTGCTTATCTAATACTGATTCCAATGAGTCTTCAGACACTGACAGGGGAGAAGATGAAGTATTTTAATAAAGAGGAGTTAGAAACTAAGAATTAGGAATTAATCACTTACAAGTTAAATTCTACTCAAAATGGTAAGAAAATT
>CAZLOL010000298.1:0-4617 GCA_964561045.1 uncultured Ignavibacteriaceae bacterium
TCAAAGGGGAGGGCAGGGTGGGGTTGTTTGAAAGAGCTTACATTTTATTTGTTTAGTTGAATTAAATCGGAGATTTATATTAGGATAAAAATTAATTTAGACAGCAATGTAAGCAAATCCCGGTAATTCTTCTTTCAAACTTTAAAGTTAATTTGTATTAAGTTAATTTTGCTGAAACAAAATTTAACAAATGAAAATGTTATACGCTGTTCTGATATTTTTTATCTCGACATCAGTTATCCGATCCCAGTCAATTTCCGAAAAGGAAATATTTAATCTGACATATAAAGGAGAAGTCAATTCATATAACTTCGTCTACGACAATGAAAGCAGTAACTACTGCTATGTTTATGTAATACCTGACGAAGGAAAGTCTTTTATTATTTCTAAAAAGGGACTCTCAGATAAATATGATTATATTGCCCCGGAAGAAATTAAATTCGATTCAAAAGGAAATTATTATGCTGTCACTTCGGACTACAAGGAAGATTACGGGATTAACAATTATTTTCTGATTGTAAACGGAAATGTCATTAAGAGTTACAGTTATATAGAAGCATACAGCAGCTATTTTAATAAAAAAAACGAGTACGTATTTATTTTTAAGGAAAAAGATTTGTATAAGATCGGATATTACAGCCCCGGAAAAGGTTTCAGGCAATCGGATGCATATGATAATATCAGGACTGCATTCAATTACAAAGGAGGATCTGATCAGATGGAAGGGGATATGATAGCTTACAAAGATGAGGATTTTTATCATAATGACAAAGGTGAAAGAGCATTCATTGCAACAAAAGGCGGAAGATCAAAAATTATTTTTGAGACAAGCGAACTGCAGACTGATTACAGTGATATTAATGAATCGAGTCTGACAACAAACAGGAACAATGAACTCAGCTTTATAGCTAAAAAGGGCGGCAGGTTTTATGAAACCGGAGGAAATGAATTTGCAGTCTCAGGTAAAAAAGAGTATAAAAAATTTGATCTGGCAACAGCTCCTTTGCTTTTCAATAAAAACAATGAACCTGTTTACATAGCAGGTGATTCTGTTACCGATTTTAAAACCGAATATTTTCTTGTTATAGGTGATCAGAATCAGAGTGTTTATATGGATGAAGATAAAACTGTACCTGCCCCTTCATTCTCGTATATTATTTCTGAAATAAAACTCAGTCCGGATGGTAATGTTACTTATATAGCTGCTGTTGAAGAAGTCGTAAAAGGGAAGAAATTAAATCCACAGGATGAAGATTACGATCAGTATTATACCAGATCATTTCTTGTTAAGGACGGAATTGCAAATGAACTCGGATATAACGTGAATCAGATCAAGTACAGTGATAAAAATGACATGCTATATACTGGTATAGCTGACATAGATAAAAAAGAATATTTACTGTTGCTGAATTACGGAAAAAGCAGACTGATAATAAATAAGAATAAATATGATGACATGTATGACTACGGATTTGCTCCCACAGGTGAAATATATTATGCCGGACAGATTTATGAAGATCCCGACTCCGGAAAGATCAGTGAAGCAACATTATTCCTTGGAGATAAGCAGATCGGGAAATACAGGAATCTCATCTATCAGGGAGAAGGAAAATTAGCTTCCGTGCTTCAGTTCGATTCAAAGAATAATTATTCTTTTGTCGCTGAGGAAAAAATTGACTCTCTGACAAACAATGAATTCATAGTAAAAAATAATGAAAGACTTCCGTTCCCGGAAAATGTATCCGGGTCTAAAAATATTTCATACATATCCAGCCTGATGTATACTAAAGATGACAAACTTTTTTTTATAGGAGATATGATCATTGATCCGGTAACTTATGATGTTACAAAAGAAATATTCGTTAATAACAGATCTCTCGGAAAGATTTACAATTCGGTCTTTCCTGTAAAGTATGATGAACAAAAGAATGAGATCACTTTCACGGCTGCAAGAGGGAAGAAAATATATTTTGTAACTGTGAAAATGTAATAAATTATAAACCTGCAAATTATACAAATCCGGATTTCGTATTAGTTCTATCACCTGTTGAAGAGCTTGGTCATCTTGAATCATTCTTTTCATAGTCTAGTCTATTTCCATTCAATGAAATCAATATTCTCTCCGTCACTTTCCATGACCGCAGCTCCTTCAAGATCTGTCCTGAATATTTTTGCTCCGGTTCTTTCAAGCCGGTTTAAAATAATGTCAGAAGGATGTTTGAATTTATTATTCATTCCGCAGGATATGACGGCATATGCCGGCTTATTTTTAATGATGAAAGGAATAGTAGATGATGTGATGCTTCCGTGATGAGCAACTTTCAGAACATCAGTTTTAAGAAAATCAGAATATGTATCGCACAGGAATCTTTCAGACTCCTTTTCAATATCTCCTGAGAAAAAAAATTCTGTATCTCTGAACTTTAAAACAAAAGCAACTGATCCGTTGTTCAGATTATTTCCCGCAGTATTGCCGTTAACGTCCACAAATTCACTTCCCGGGAAAAGAAAATAAAATCGTATGTCTTCAAGTTCACTTATGTAATCACCGCTTCTTACAACTTCCCTGGTGATTTTTTTATTATCAATCAGGCTGTCCATTGTATTTGTAAAAGCAGACGGGAATCTCTGACCGCTTTCGATTATTTTTCCGATCTTAAAATTCTCCAGCAGATAATTGATACCGCCTATATGATCGAGATGAAGGTGAGTGATTATAAGAATATCAATCCGGTCTTTTCCTGTCCTTCTTAAGTAAGGTGCGATCGTTCTTTCCCCGCTGTTGGAAAGAAATGAAGTCCTGCCGCAGTCGACCAGAATTGTTCTGTTCCCGGGAGTTTGTATGACCGAACAGTCACCCTGTCCAACGTCCATAAAAGTAACACACAGTTTTTTTGTAAGATCAAGTTCGTAAACATATTCTCCGCATAGTATCAGGAAGCATAATATAATGCTGTAAACAATTCTGCTTTTATCCTTTATTGAAAGTAAAATTATCAAGATCAGATAATAACAAATGATATCAGCAATGGTAAAGTTTGTAATCTGTATATAAGCGAAATCCAGCGAAGCGCACCATTTAATAAAAGACAGCTGTATATAAAGGAGCAGACTGTTTACTTCTGTGATGACTGATGACAAATGACCGGATAAAGCTGCAACTAACATCTGAAGAAATCCTACTGCGAGAGACAGATTTGAAAGAGGTACAGCGGCTATATTTGCAAGTAATGAAATAACGGATATTTTTGAAAAGTAATTTGCTGTAATGGGTATCGTCCCAATCTGTGCCGAAAGTGACGTAAAGAAAAGCGCTGCAAGTAATATAGTGATCTTCTTTCCTTTTATATTCAGTTCTTTGATTTTATTTAAGAAAAGAAATTCGAACTTCCTCAGAAAGACTACCATTGAAATTGTTGCCGAGAAAGAAAGTATGAATCCAGCATCGAATAATTGTTTTGTATCATTGATCAGAATTATCATAGCAGCAACTCCGATCAGATTGTAAAAATTTATTTTTCTTTCGATTACAATTGCAATAAGAACAAGTATACCTATTATGCTCGCTCTCACAATTGATGCTGAATTCCCTGTGAACAGGCAGTAGAATATAAGAAACAGTATTGTAACAGCAACTCTGATTATTACAGGAATTCTGAATAGAGAAAGTAATAGTGTCAGTGAAATAATTATATAAGCGACATTCAGTCCCGAAACTGCGATCAGATGCATTACGCCGGCATTTACAAAAAAATTCTTCATTTCCTCTGATATGTCACTTCGTTCTCCGGTGATCAGACCTTTCAGAAAAGCAGCTTCATCGCCGGAATAGTTCTCATCTATAGTTTTTATTACATATTTCTTCAAAGGAAATACTGCGTACCGGTATACCGGACCTATATCATTTTTTGAGATTACGGATACATTTTCATATCCGCCTGCATAAAAAGTTTTGTAGATATTGTGAATGCGGAGATACTTTCCGTAATCAAACTCTCCCGGATTTCTTTTCCCCTGAGCTTCAGATAACTTTCCCATCAGAGAAATATGATCACCCGCTTCAAGCAATGGCTGAGGAGTATTCCTCTTGCCGAATATGTTTCTCCTGACTTCGGTCATTACATCACCATTTACATTAAATGTATCAGTGCCGTTTGCGGTGATGAACTTTCTGCAGTCAAGTACAAACCTGATTCTGTTTGAGTCAGTATCAGGAATCTCAGTAATTACACCTGTTAATGAAATGTTTGATTTCTTTTCAGTATCAGGAAATAAGCTTACATGATTTTCCGGAATATAAAAAAAATCTATGTTGGCTTTGTAAATTCCTGACAATGAGATCAGCATAGATGTAAGCAGGAATGAGATGAATTTCAGGTTTTCTTTTTTAATAATGAAAAAGATGATCACTATTGTCAATATTATTAAGGAAGTTAATACATTAAAGCTGAATAAATAACGCGAACCGATTATTATTCCTGAAATGAAAAATACGGAGAATATTAATGCTGGCATGCTTTTTTAAATTACGAATTAGGAAATACGATTTAGGAATTAAAAATTACGAGTAACGAGTAACGAGTTACGAGTTACAAGTTACAAGTTACAAGTTACAAG
>CAZLOL010000299.1:0-3400 GCA_964561045.1 uncultured Ignavibacteriaceae bacterium
TTATCAAGTTTATCAAGTTTATCAAGTTTATCAAGTTTATCAAGTTTGTAAAGTTAACAAATTAACTAATTAAATATATAAAAGAGGAGAAATAATTTAATGTCATATCTATTTACATCTGAATCTGTTTCAGAGGGACATCCGGACAAAGTAGCAGATCAGATATCTGACGCCCTGATCGATAATTTTCTTGCATTTGATCCGGATTCGAAGGTAGCATGTGAAACAATAGTAACAACCGGTCAGGTAGTTTTAGCCGGAGAAGTAAAATCAAAAGCATATCTTGACGTACAGACCATCGCGCGTGAAGTTATACGCAAAATAGGTTATACAAAAAGCGAATACATGTTCGAGTCACATTCATGCGGCGTACTTTCAGCCATACATGAGCAATCACGTGATATCAATCAGGGTGTTGACAGAAAAAAGAAAGAGGAACAGGGTGCAGGTGATCAGGGAATGATGTTCGGATATGCAACCAACGAAACCGAAGATTATATGCCGTTAACACTTGATCTTGCTCATAAGCTGTTAATTGAACTTGCTGCATTAAGAAGGGAAAACAAGCAGATCAAATATCTCCGTCCTGATGCAAAGTCACAGGTAACTCTTGAGTATGATGAGAACAACAGACCTCTCCGCATTGATACTATAGTGATCTCAACGCAGCATGATGATTTTGCTTCAGAGGCGGCAATGCAGAAGAAGATGAAGAGTGATATTATTAACATTCTGATACCGAGAGTAAAATCAAAGTATCCAAAGTATAAAAGATTACTCACCGACAATAAGATCAAGTATCATGTTAATCCGACCGGTAAATTCGTCATCGGCGGACCGCACGGAGATACAGGTCTTACGGGAAGAAAGATCATTGTAGATACATACGGCGGCAAAGGCGCACACGGCGGCGGAGCATTTTCAGGAAAAGATCCTTCGAAAGTTGACAGGTCAGCAGCTTACGCAACAAGACACATAGCAAAGAACTTAGTTGCAGCAGGTGTATGCGATGAAGTTCTTGTACAGGTTTCATATGCGATCGGCGTTGCTAAACCGATGAATATTTTTGTGAATACTTACGGAACAAGCAAGGTTAAGATGAAAGACAGCGACATTGCAAAGGTGGTTGAGAAAATGTTCGATATGCGTCCTTATTTCATTGAACAGAGATTAAAGCTGAGAACTCCTATTTACAGCGAGACGGCAGCTTACGGACACATGGGAAGGAAGAATCAGAAAGTTACAAAGACATTTGTATCCCCGGATGGAATAGAAAAGAAATTGAACGTTGAACTTTTTACATGGGAAAAGCTGGATTATGTCGACAAGTTAAAGAAAGCTTTTAAAATTAAATAATTTCTTCTGTTGAGAAAGACATTCAGAATATTCAAAAGTCACGAAGAACAGGATAAAGCTGATGAAAAATATTACAAAAGGTTATCTCCGGATAAGAAAATTCTTGAACTTGAATATATAAGAAACAGACAAATCTATTATACTTATGGAAGTTTACCAAGACTTAAAAGAGTTTATAGAATTATTAAACGAAAACAAAGTTGAATATCTCATAGTTGGAGGATATGCTGCTTCGTTTCATTCAAGACCAAGATATACTAAAGATATAGATTTCTGGGTAAATCCTACAGTTTCAAATGCTAAACGTGTTATTAAAACATTAAATCAATTTGGATTTGATAACATTGATATAACAACAGATGATCTGACAAATAAAGATCAGTTTATACAGTTAGGATATGCTCCGGTCCGTATTGATCTTATTACAGGTTTGATCGGATTAAAATTTTCCAAAGCATATAAAAATAAAATAACCGGAACTTACGGAAGTATAAAAGATGTAAATTATATTTCAGCCGGCGATCTGATAATAAATAAAACTTTAAGTGGCAGGAAACAGGATCTGTTTGATGTTGATTGGATCAGGAAGTACAGCTCTAAAAAAAGAAAGAAATGAATAATTTTATTTACGGATTCCTTTATCCTTTTAAGAGCATAAAATTATTTTTCAGACATCCGAAGCTCATCGGATATTCAATTGTCCCGATAGTGATCAACCTGATCATTTACGGGACAATTTTTTTTTACACATATAACTGGATCTACGGTAAAACAGAAGATGCACTCAGCAGTAATGTCTCAAATCAGATACTTTTCGAGATCATACAGTATTTCCTGAAGGTGTTTTATTTCATACTCGTGCTAATAATCTGTTATTTTCTTTTCATAATATTCGGCGGTATAATATCAGCCCCTTTCAACGAAAAGATATCAAAATACATTGAAGAGAATATTTATCAATTAAAAGTCAGTACAGACTTACCTTTCTTTAAAGACATTGTGTCAAGCATTTCAGCTGAGCTTAAAAAGATCCTTTTTTACTTTTCCATAATTATACCTTTATTATTAATTGAATTCATACCGATGATAGGAGCGGTGATCACGCTTGTCTTCGGAACTTTGTTTTCATTTTTCTATAATGCACTGGATTATCTTGATTATCCGTTGACAAGAAGAATGACAGGATTCAGAGTGAAGCTTAAGATCGTCAACTCAAAAAGAATGCTGTCGTACGGATTCGGAGCTATGGCTTTCATACTTACTTTTATACCTGTCATTAACGTATTTATGAATCCAATACTGGTGGCTTCCGGGACATGCCTGTTTTATGAAAAGAAATATTTATAGTGATTTAGGATTTAGACAATTATAGCTTTTGGATTTTAGATCTGATTTATGTTTAAGATTGAATTACTCCGGAAGTTTATTATAAGCATCACTATATTATTAATAGCTTCTATGTTACTTTCGCAGTACAGTGTGCTGAAAAAAAATTCCGAAGAACCGGGGAAGGTCATCTAACTATTAATATTACTTTGATAATAATTTATATTAATATTAATTTGCTGAAAGAGATAAATTCTTTTAGAAATTATTCTATGTAAATAAGCATGAATGATAATCCGGAAAAGAAAATTGAAGAACTGAAAGAAATAATAGACTCTGTCTTAAAAGATAATGAGTTATTAAAGTTTGAGAATGATAATCTGATCAAGCAAAACAAACTCAGTTCAGCAATTATTGATAAATTACACCAGAGAATTGATAATCTGATAAAGTTAAATGAATCAGCGGTATCTTCAAACAAAATTCCGGACTTAGATAATGATAGCAAACACGAGCAGAATGGCATAACACACGAGCAAAATGATAGCAAACACGAGCAGAATGATAACAAACACGAGCAGAATGATAACAAACATGAGCAGAATGATAGCAAACACAAGCAGAATGATAGCAAACACGAGCAGAATGATAGCATACACGAGCAGAATGATAGCAAACACGAGCAGAATGATAGCAAACACGAGCAGAATGATAGCAA
>CAZLOL010000299.1:3500-4613 GCA_964561045.1 uncultured Ignavibacteriaceae bacterium
AATGATAGCAAACACGAGCAGAATGATAGCAATCATGAGCTCAAAGGTATCAAACAGACTTTAAATGATAACAGTCCGTTAAACAGTGAAAGTGAAATTTTTGGAATAACTGATGAAAAAGTGCATAATGATATAATCAGCTCGCAATATTACAATGTCCGAAAAATTCAGGACAAGACAATTTCCTCTGAGTCAATTGAGAAACTCAAAAAAAAGATTATCAGAGAGAACCTGGATATAATGTTTAAAAATAAATTTATTAATAAAGTAAAAAACAGGCTTACTGATGAAATCTATTATTTCAGCATACATGATAAAGTTAGGGTGGATGCAATGCTTAAGACTATAAAAATATCATTTCCAGCTATAATGAGAGATTTCCAGCTGCTGAAGAAATATAACTGGATTGAGCATTCAGGTCCTAGGGAAGGCGGACATTATGTACTATCGGCGGAAGGAATAAAGCTGACAGAAAGTTCTGATGGACTTACGGAAAATTGATCTGAAAGTGTTTAACTATTTATGGACTAAAAATGCCATTTATAAATATATTATAGAACGTACAAATACAGCATGCATGGGAAATGATAATAATAATGATATAATAACCATTAACATCGGCAATTTCAGTGTTGCATTTTACGGAGGGAAAGACGGATTTCAGAATAAATGCCGGACTATTGTTTCATTATATGATACTTCCGGGGCAACTGCCGGTTTTATAAAATTTTTCAATGAAGGAACAGATATTGAAAACGATGGATTTGATGCCCTGAAATTGTTTCATTTGAATCTTCCTGAAAGTTCATATCTGAAAGTTTTAGATTCGTTAAGAAGCAAAAGACCGCTGCAGTTAATTTTTGACGGGAAGACCGGGATCTTGTCAGAAAACAAACTTCCTCATTCTAAAGGCAGAGGAATAAATTTAAACTAATGAATTTAAGTTTCCTGTAATTTTCAAGAGATGTTGATTGGATGACCCAGAGGATACCTCCGCTAAAAGCATTCGGGAATGACATGTACAATGGGTGTAACTTTTAGAATTCACTTTTAACTTTCAACTTTTAACTTTTAACTTTTAACTTTCAACTTTTAACTTGTAAATTAATGACC
>CAZLOL010000300.1:0-4584 GCA_964561045.1 uncultured Ignavibacteriaceae bacterium
CAATACTCAATACTCAATACTCAATACTCAATACTCAATACTTAATAACTAATACCAATTAAAAAAGCCGGAAACCCTCATCCCGGCTTTTATTTTATTGCAAAGAACAACATGTTAAAGATCATTATTAATGCTATGCCGTTAATATAGTCTCAGTAGTATTGCCAATGTCAGAATTACTATTGTTTCAGTAAACTATATTATACTTTCATAATTATAATTCATTCTTTTACATCAAAGTTACTTGACAAGGTTCATTTTTTTTGTCTCAGAAAATTCACCGGCTGTAAGCCTGTAAAAATAGATCCCGCTCGGAAGTTCATTTGCATTCCATTCAACTTCATAACTGCCTGCAATCTGTTTTTCATTTACCAATATGGCAATTTCTTTACCGAGTAAATTATAGATCTTTAAGTTAGCAATACCATTATTAAATAATGAATATCGAATAACGGTTACAGGATTGAAAGGATTCGGATAGTTTTGAGAAAGATAGAATCCTTCAGGAGAACCTGCTTCATTATTATTTTGTATACCTACAAAACTGTTGGCAATTATTTTACTTCCCGGTCCGCCGTAAGCTCCAAGGTCGTTTCTTACAGTTCCGCGTGAAGGCCATTTAGCATTTGCAGGATTACCCGGATCCGGCGGATCATTATAGATCAGGCTGCTGTCTCCTTTATCAATACAGGAAGAATTATTTTTCAAATAATAGTTAACAGTATCAAACTCCGGATATGCATCAATATTCCCGTCTCCGGTCATTCCGCCCTGAACATCACAATACCTTACAGACAAGCCGTTACCTGAAATCTGCAGAACTGTTGATGGAGAAGTATTACCCCAGACTATATTGTTCTTTATATTTGCCTGTACACCGCTGAATCCTAAAATTCCTGGAATACCAGTAATTGCAGTATTTGAAACGATAGTATTATTATCAATTGTTCTTGGTCTCGAATAATTACTGTTCAGCCACATTGCAGTTCCGGCGCCATAGTCCCGGGATCCGAAATTTCTTAATATCACATTATTTTTATATTCACCTCCTGCATAATTCAAAACAATGCCCGCTCCGTATCTCGCACTGTTGTTGCTGATGATATTATTATATACTCTGCAGAAGCAGTCTCCGATTCTTAAACCGCCTCCGCCGGTACTTATTACTCCGCCTTCAATGCAGTGATTACCTGTTATGATATTATTCTGAATTACCGGTGAGCAATAAGCAACAAGGACACCGCCTCCTTCCCTGTATAGCCCGGCACCATGCTCATCATTCCATTTTGTGCCTGCACCTCCTGTGATAGTGAACCCCTGCAGGACTGTTGTTGAATCTTCATTATGATTGAAAATCACACAGCTTGCAGAATCAGGAAATGGAGGAGTGCTGCCGTTAATAATAGTAGTCTGTATAAAAGAGTAATTATTGTTCTGATAATATTTACTGGTCAGAACAATATTCTTTCCCCGGAAATTAATATTTTCAAAATATGTTCCCGGTTGCACGAGTACAGTATCGAGGTTAATGCTTGCATTGATTGCACTTTGTATTGTAGAATACTGTGCCGGGACATTCCTGATAGCAGCCTTTGCAGACATGCTTAATGCAATAATAGTAATGCAGATTAGTTTTAAAATTTTCATGATGATTAAATTTAAGTGTTATTAAATTCTTTAACTTCTTTGACACTGCAATATCATCTCTGTGACAGTTATTCCTGAATAAATTTATTTTCTGACAGCTTTAGTTAATTAATTTATTACTAAAGGATATGGAATGCAGAAGTTGTAAGTTTAGAGATAAAATTATAAGTGCTTCACCCTGGAAACTTTTCACAATTGCTTTTAAAATTATCCTAAAAAAAATGACAACTGAAGCAAAGGGCTTCAAATTGTCAATTAATATTAGAAAAAAAAATAACTGAAGTATTAATTCAGGTTGAATATGTCTTTGAATTCCCGGTTTTCAAGAATCTGATTAAGTGATCTTGTAAAATCCGGTGACTGCTGAAACGGGTGTTCCCTGAAGAGCATTGTAGCTTTCTCCTCGAACAGGTTATCCATCTTCTCAGCTTTTTCAGGCGCGACTTTTTCAATTGTATAAACATAGCTTTTGCTGAATAGTAGATTATCCGGATTTACGTGACCCGCATCCATCATCAATTTAGTTTTTTTAGCACAGTGACAGGGATTATTTTTATCCATAAGACCGCATTTGTCAGTCATGAAATTTGCAAGCTGCTTTCTTGCGCGGGATAGTTTTTGTCTGAAATTAACCTTAGTCATATCAAGTATTTCGCTACCGACCTCATCATTAACATTGAACATGTTTCCCAGAATAAAAATCAGTCTCTGTTCCCTGTCTAAACATAACAGCATAGCATTCATGCAGCCGATCTTAGTTTCCTCTATTAGCAGGTCAACATCCACAGGAACACTGTTTTGATCCGGCAAATCAGTATCCGGAGAATTTAATATGTTGTTACCATAGATCCTTAATGAAGTATATTCAAACTCTTTTTTCCTTTTTTTCATGTTTATGACATGATTTGCCGCTATCCTGTAAGCCCATGTTCTGAAACTGCTGTCGCCTCTGAAGGTGGAAAGTTTTGTAATTATTTTTATAAGAGTTTCCTGTGTTACATCTTCAGCATCCACGGGATCCCAGACCATTTTTAGTGCAATGTTATATATCCACGCCTGATGGCGCTTTACTAGCTGCTCAAGACTTTTCTTATCTCCTTTAACTGCAGATTCTACAAGAGCCTGGTCTGTTGAATCTGTATCATTTTGCTCAATGAATGGATTTGTCATAATGGTTTTTGTTTGAAATTCAGAACTTCTTTTAACATATAGACAATATAAAATGCTGTCTGTGACAACGTATTCTGAATATTTTCAAAATTAAATATCCAATCGCTTAATTAGCTTAGCAATACAGGGAAATTACACATAAATATTTAAATACAAAATGATTTATCTTTACATTATAAATAAAATCTTCAAAACGACATTTATCAGCAGAATTGCTTCGGTTAATAATTTATACTGTAAAGTAAAACATAGATAATGGTGTTCGTTACATCATTTTATCATGGTTAATGAGCAAATAAAATTAAATTGATTAATATGAATTATTTTCAAAGATTGTTAATAAACATAAATTAATTCTATGAACAAATCACAGCAGGAAAAAGAAGATCATGAAAATCTAGTCACGGTTTTCGAAACGGGTAATGAAGCCATAGTTGGGCTTGTGAAATCAATGCTTGATGAAGCCAAGATCAGATATCTGGCTCAGGGCGAAGGAGTGCAGGATCTGTTCGGAGTAGGAGTGCTGGGGACAGGATTCAATATTGTTACAGGTCCTGTAGTATTTCAGGTAATGCCTGAAGATGCGGAATATGCAAGAGAGCTGCTTAAAGATGTGAAAGATGACTGATCTATTTGTTATCAGGTTTTATTAAGTATTTAAAATAAATATAAGCTGACCGTCGGGTATGAGGTTAGCTTTTTTATTAATTAAAAATCGAAAATGGTTGAACTAAAGTACGGACTGTTCTCATCTTTTCTTTTATTTGTATGGATGGTTTTTGAATATACATTGCTTGTTCCGAATTATCATGAGTTAGGTTCTTATATTGGTATAGTAGCTGCAATAATTCCGGTCATAGGAATTTATCTCGGCATAAGAGAGAAAAGATATAAAACAAACTTTGGCTACATCACATTTCAGGAAGCATTTAAAACAGGAATAGTAATTACTTTTATAATAGCCGTACTTGTCGTAATATTTACTTATGTCTACTATGAATACATAAACCCCGGATATGTAAACTATCTTTCAGCTGAAACTGAAAAATCCTTGCTTCAGAACAATGCAGGCAGAGATGAAATTAATGCAGCCGTAACGATCATCAGATATCAGTACAGTCTTAATGTTCAGATCATTCAGCAGCTGCTATTCATACTTGTAGGCGGTTCAGTGATCTCATTAGTAATATCCATGCTGTTAAAAAAAGTAAGAAGAATCAAACCATTGTAAACTTAATTTCAAAATGAAAAGTATTTGTGTGTTCTGCGGATCATCTTCCGGGAAAGGTGTTAACCATCTTATGACAGCTCAAAAACTGGGCAAGATCATAGCTGAAGAAAATATAACTCTTGTCTATGGCGGAGGGAATGTCGGTATTATGGGAGAACTTGCCAATACAGTTCTTCAGTATAACGGCAAGGTCATCGGTATCATTCCCGAAGATCTGGTTGCCAGAGAAGCTGCATTAAAGGAAGTTACGGAATTAAGGATCGTAAAGTCGATGCACGAGCGGAAAGCCATGATGTCAGAACTTTCGGAAGGATTCATAGCAATGTCAGGCGGCATTGGAACTCTTGAAGAATTTTTTGAAGCCTGGACATGGGCTCAGCTTGGAATTCATAATAAATCAATAGGTATTCTTAATGTTGACGGATATTATGACAGACTGATAGACTTTATAAATAACAGCGTGGAACAGGAATTTGTTAATAAAAATAATCTTGATATGTTTGTTATAGATTGTGATGCATAGAGCCTGATAGGGA
>CAZLOL010000301.1:0-4565 GCA_964561045.1 uncultured Ignavibacteriaceae bacterium
ATAATTGGTTCATCGGAATTTTCTATATTTATACCTTGTGTTAAGCTAATTATTTCATCACACTGTATATATGCAGAAACTATTGAATCAGTCAGATCAAGAGATTTTCCCTGAGTACAAAATATTTTTCTGCCAATTAAATTAGCTTTTCCCTTAGTAATTTTTACACAGTCACCTTCGTTTGAATTTAGATTCTTAATTTCATCGAAGTATAAAGTGAGATCAGGATCATCTCCTTCCCCAGCCAGGAGAATAGTAGGTGAAGCCGTATCAGGTGTTTCATTAGCCGGAAGGAGAGTATAGATATTTGTTATGTTTGCTGCAATTGTTCCGGAAATGTGATTAATGCAAGATCCGTAACCCATACAAATGATTTCATTGATATAAATGGAACCTGGACTTGATGCAAGCAACATAACGGAATCTCCTGTGTTTGGATCTTCAGGTGTTCCTGATTCTACCTTTCCAATTCTCAAAAATATGTCAAGACAATTTGACACATTGATTGCTGTTCCATTTTGGTTAAAAACACTTTCACAAATAAGACTGCATCGGTCTGCTCCGTCAAATACCACTGACGCAGAACCTTCACTTTCGATCCTTTGACATTCAATATTTACTATTGATCCATTATTGATAATTGAAATGCCTGCATTGCTTGAATTCTTAATTATACCACCTCCGGTGATATTGCAGATAGCTCCTTCGCCATCAAAAATTGTAGGTTCAGAGGTAGTCACCTCAATTACAGTTCCGGGATCAATATAGATATCAACTCCTGTCTTTAAATAAATTGATTCGTTTAGGTTTGCGAAAATACTGATAACATCCCCTGCGTTTGCCACACTTCGCGCATCATCATAAGTAGAATAAAAAGTTATGATGCCGCTATCTATTTCACGAACTGAAACTGCTGTTGCCATAAGAAGATTACTTTAAAAATTTGTAAAATTATGTTTGAGTAAATAAATTTATGAAAATTGGGTGCAACGATTACTGACAATGTTAACTCTTGCAACTGCAATTACCTGAACAATTAACTCTGTTCCAGGGTCAAAGTAAATATCCACGCCATCCTTTAATTCAATTTGCTCTGTTAAATTCTTATGGATACTGATGACATCGCCTGTGCTTGCATTACTCCTTGCAGCGCTATAGGTTGAATAAAAAATCGGATCTCCTGTAACAATATCACGAACAGAAACTTCAGTAGCCATTGTCTCTTTTCCTTTTTAATGTAACTCCCGGAGCTGTAGTTATATTTATTGATTTATCAATGAGCATTTGTTCATTTGTATCTTTGTGAAGAGTGATCAGATCACCATCTCGCGCTTTTGCAATGGCTTCTTTAAAAGAAGTGTAGAAGGTTTCTTGCCCGGATAATTGATCTTTCACTGATACTTCCTTTAGCATAAAAATTCTTTGTTAAATTAAAGAATCACTTTTTATGTTAGAATATAAAAGAATTTTCAAAAAAAAAAATGCAATAATTTTTCCGGGAGGTGTCCTTTGGCAGATGTCAGATGTCAAACGTCAGAAGAGAGACTTTGGAGACTAGATGCTAATTTGTAATTTGAAATTTGTAATTTGAAAATATTTTAAGAGCGCCATACGTTTCGAATCAACTAAAACACCGTCCACAGAAAGACTGTAAAAATAAATCCCGCTAGCTAAATCCGAACCGTCAAACTCAACTTCATAACTCCCGGCAGGTTTATTTTCATTTACTAAAATAGAGACTTCATTCCCAAGCACGTCATAAACTTTCAATGAAACAAATCCAAATTTCGAAATCCCAAATCCCAAATTGGAAGAAGGGTTGAACGGGTTCGGATAGTTTTGTGAAAGAAAATATCTATCGGGAATTTTTGTTGAAGAGTTTGTGTAACCTGTGAGGACGCCGCCTGTGGTGGTTTTTAGGATAGTTCCGCCAATTTCTGTAGTCCATCCTATAAGAGAGTCTATAAAGAAAATTTTGAAGATAAAGTTATTGTAATTAAGAATACAAAAAAAATTATCTTCATTATATTTTGAGAATGGATGTTCATGTTAAATCTTCACTGTAAACAAAAGCAAAATTATCAAAGTCACCTATTTTCAAAACAACATTATCTTTTATATCTTTGTTGCCAAACAATTCATAATTTTTTACACTTATTGAATCCGGAGCAACCCTGTTGTAAAAGATGATTTTACCTTCCGAAATAATCTTCACATTATTTAGAGTAACTTTTGGTTCTAATCCATTCACCGCATTTCTAAAAAGACCAAAACCTTTTGCTGAACTTGAAGAATTTATATTTCGAACAGTGCATTTTAATTACAAAGTTGGCTTCTTCAAAACTAAATATCACTCCACCATCATCACTTCTGCTAGCTTCTATAAAATTTGAAATAATAGAAATTTCTTCATTAAATTGATTTAATACCAATGCTGAACTATTTTCGCTTATGATTTCAATACATCTAACAAGACCATTTTGAATGCTCCCTCCACAAATAAAACCATAAAGGTCTTTCGAGTACAATTTCCTTCCAAAAAGATTTAATTTTCCACCTGTGAATTCAACCGAGACACCTGAACTAGTCGATGATCCAGCCAAGGATTTAATTTCGTCACAATATATTACTAAGCTCTGATCTTCTGAACCTTGGGGATTACACGGAACATGAAGACCCGCAATTGAACCATTTTTATTGCCGTTGTTATCAATTTTCTTATTATGGCAATAATTGAACCATCTCTTTGAGATAAGCAATGATCAAGATTATTACATACAACTTCGTCAAATTTTATTATACCATTTCCTCGGATTATCACAGCTGTTGAGCCTGAAGAAGAATTTCCTAATACTCCTGTTTCTACTTTTTCAATCCTGAAGTTTAAATTGTTAATTGGATTCGAAGAGCTAATATATTTAGCTACATTATTTTGATTAATAACTTTATTACATGTCAAATGAAATTTTTCTCCGTTTTCAATTCGTATGCTTACCCCGGCAAATCCATCACTAACTTTACCCACACCTTCTATATAATCACAATTAATTTCAAGTTCGGTATCGACATTTGTTTTTATACATTCATCTAAGTTTGCATATATATTGATTTCATCATAATCATTTGCGTTATCATGTGCATCTTCATAGTTAGAGTAAAAGACAGGTACTCCGGTAGTTATGTCTCGAAGGGATACTTCGGAAGCCATAATTTATTCTTTTGTAATTTTTAAAATGTAAATATAAAAGCGGAATAATTAGAAGATTGCCTTCATATTTACTTTCCCTGAATTTAAAATTAAGGTTGTTAAATTGAAATTTAATGTCAAGCGAGTTTTCTGTTTGTAAAACTTTTAACTTTTAACTAAATAAAACATACTTGTCAATATTTCGGTTGAATGACAGTTGCAGTCTGTGTAATTTTGTTAAAAAGAAAAATTAAAATATGAGCAATTTATTTTTAACGGAAGATGTAATGCACAAAGCATTACAAAACAGGGACAGGCAATTTGAAGGTCAGTTCATCATTGCAGTAAAAACGACAGGGATCTTCTGCAGACCGGGCTGCACAGCACGGATGCCGAAAAAAGAGAACGTTGAGTTCTTTGATTCTGCGAAAGCTGCGATGTCAAACGGTTACAGACCATGCAAGGTTTGTAAGCCGTTGGAAAAGTCAGGTGAAGTTCCGGATGAGATCAAAACTTTGCTTACGGATATTGATAAAAATCCTTCTGAAAAAATAACAGATTATGGTTTAGAAAAAAGAGGGATTGAGCCGAGCCGTGTCAGAAGGTGGTTTATTAAAAACCATGGAATGACCTTTCAGGCATATCAGCGTCTGTTTAGAATTAACAATGCCTTTAATAATATTAAGAACGGAGACAAAGTAATCGAAGCTGCATTTGATAACGGATATGATTCGCTCAGCGGATTTCTGCACAGCTTTAAGAAAGCCACTTCGAAAAATCCCAAAGACAGTGTAATTAACGATTGTCTGACTTATACAAGATTTACAACTCCGCTCGGACCGATGATGGCAGTTGCGAGTGAAGAGGGGATCTGTTTATTTGATTTCACGGACAGAAGGATGCTTGAGACAGAACTTAAGCAGATACAAAATCACTTTAAATCCTCTATACTTCCCGGTAAAAGCAAATTCTTTGAGCCATTGAAAAAACAGATCGATGAATATTTTGAAAGTAAAAGAAAGTCATTCGACATTCCGCTTGTAACTCCAGGGACTAAATTTCAGAATGATGTCTGGAAAGTTCTGCAGACAATTCCTTACGGAGAAACCCGTTCATACAAAAAGCAGGCAATCGCTCTCGGCAATGTAAAAGCTGTAAGGGCAGTCGCAAATGCAAACGGAGACAACAGGATCTCGATCATTATTCCGTGTCATCGTGTGATAGGTGAAGACGGAAAGCTTGTCGGCTATGGCGGTGGACTCTGGAGAAAACAGTGGCTGCTGAATCATGAAAAGAAAAATTTATTTTAATTAGGAATTAAATATTACGAATTAGTCACTTACAAGTTAAATTCTACTCAAAATGGTAAGAAAATTTT
>CAZLOL010000302.1:0-4563 GCA_964561045.1 uncultured Ignavibacteriaceae bacterium
CCATAATATTATCTTACTTCACGGAATATTTTAAAAATAAATCACGTTTTAATTATTATTTTGCATCAATTTCAGTTTTGATAGCTATTCTCTTTTTTTTCCATGTAAGGGCGATCAGAAAAGAAATTTCACCTGTCGGAAACGGCAGAAATGAAGCCCGTAAATTAATAAAGGCTCTTGATGAAGAATATAAGAGTTCAATAGTTGTATCTACTTACGAATGTTCCGGTAAACAATTTGCTCTGTATCTGGGATGCTTCTTTGGCGGAACTCAATATTTGCGTTATATGAACATTTTAAAAGAGAAATATCCGAGCAATTTTTATTACAACAGATGGGATAATAATTTTTATGATGTCTGGGACTATAATTTTATTAAATCACAATTGCTCAAAGCAAATACATTTATATTTCAGGGAGTGACTGAAGAAGTTGTGCTGAATTTCATGAAAACAGTTAAAGAAATGACGAATAAACCGGGTGCTTCTTATAAAAAAGTATTATCTAATTATGAGGGTGAAGCATTGTATGAGATTAAGCTGGAATGAATTCCTGTTTTAAAATTTCAGAATCGGGATTTTCTGCACAGTGAATTCCTAAAACTCTATACGCATACCTCAGATGTGAAAAGAAATGTTACAGATTTATACTACTGGCGAAGTTTGCTATTCGGGTCATCCAATCAGAAATTCTTAAGTAATTGTTTTAAAGATTTTTTTCAGGCTAACAATAGTAATTGCATATTCTACTTCTTAGTTAATGATAATTTAAAAATCGTGTGCTCAGCAATAAAATAAGAAGTAAAAAGTCTTAAAATTATATATACAATTATCACAGATTGCAGGATATAATTATAACAGGAGCTACCGGATTTATCGGACGAAGGTTAATAAAGGAACTCCTTAATCATTATCCCCGTCAAAGTATTCTTTGTCTGATAAAAGATAGTATTAAGGAATCCGATGAACTGGAGATCTCCGGAAGAAAAATTCTTGAAGAATTAAATATAGCCGTAAAAGAAATTGATCTGCCTGCGGGACGGGGACTTGAAGAACTTCCGCGCAATCCGAAACTAATCATTCACATGGGTGCCAGTACTGAATCCGGTGATAAAGATCATTCCTGCAATGATATCGGAACGGGGAATTTATTGGATGCATTTTCTCCTATTTCGCCCGGAACAAAAATTATATTTACTTCCACTGCAGCTGTTTATTCCGGAAGAATGGATACTGCTAAACCCATAGATGTCAACACAAAAGCGGTTACTTCTAATGAATACGGCAGGTCGAAAATTAAAGCTGAAGAAATCTTAAAGGATTATTCGGGAAAATACGGTTTTAATGTTTCAGTTTTAAGACTATCGACGGTTTGGGGTGAAGGGACACGTAAAAACGGTTTGTTTGATGCTATGAAGAAACTGATTTCTGAAAGATCTTTAATCCCCAGGTTTAATTGGCCGGGGAAAACAGGTCTTATACATGTAAATAATGTTGCAGAGATCATTTCTTATTTCTCTTTGAATGAACCTTCTGCACAATATCAGACCTATGTTGTTTCCCATGAAAGTTTGTCCCTTTCTGATATATCAAAATTACTTCATCAAAAGTTGAAATTGGATTATGAACCAGTTTCACTCCCGGATGTTTTCTGGAAATCAGCAGATGCCTTTATTAAAAGGACTTATCTTCTTGAAAATATTCTGCCGGCCGGATTTTACAATACTTTCTGGAGACTTAATCTCATAATTAACGATTCTCTGTGCTGTAAACCGGATGAAATACTGGAATTAGTCCCGGGTTTGAACATTGAAATGAAAAAGTTTGAATAATTTATAAAAGGCATGCTGTTTGTTATAAACTCTTTATTTTTCTATTCTTATTTTCCTGAAAGCACTTGAAATAATTAATCCGGAAAATAACACCAGAGGAAATTCATAAGCAAACCATCCGCAGCCTTTGGGCTTTTCATTTTGCTTGACACCGTCTTCAGATTTGTTACTGCCGGCAGAATTGGATATAGTATCAGATTCTTTACCATTTTCTGTTTTGACAACCGACTCAGAAGTTGTAGTATTTGATTTATTAAAATCAGTTGCACTAACCGTTGTCACAAAAAATGCTCCCCCGGGATTTATTTTATTCCCGAAAACATACCAGTTGCAGGTATTGTCCCGTATGATTCCGTTAGTAGAAATGATCTTACCATCAAAAGCTATAACAAACTGATAAGTATCAATTAGATTGGTCTGCATGAAAGATGCCGGGATCAGCCAGTTAAAAACCATTCCGGAATCGCTCTTCAGCCATCCGGACTTGAAATTGTTCAAGCCGCTGATCTCCGTGATTTTATTTATATCTCTTAAATCTATATCTATTGTAACAGAACTTATGCTTTTGTCGGAGGGTTCTTTATATACAAGACTCTTTTTAATCTCGGAAACAGGCGATGAAAAAAACTTTTTTACCTCTTCTATGGCAAATGGAAGACTGCCTATCATATTGTTTTTTATGTCAGATTCCTTTGCGCTGTATGTGAATGTAATACTGATCGAACCATTACTGTGAACCTTGCTTGACTGGTAAAATTTTACTGCGCCAAAGGTTAATCCTGCCTGAAAGAATACAAGTGAAACAATTATACATTTAAAAAATATTTTTGCCTTCATTATTGATTTAATTATGGCTTAAATTATATACGCTTAATTTTTCTATCAAGTCACATTAAACTCAAAAATAATGAGGCATTCAGCAAAGGATCCACTTTAATTAATGTTTCTCCAGCACCACATAACACCTGAACGCCAGCAGCGATCTGAACGGAGAAAGTATTTTTTCCAGTCCTTTGAACGGCGTGATAAGCGAGTCCGGTATCATCGCCTTGTTTTCAAATCCACCCGATGCAGGGTATAAGATGAAACTTAACTTCTCTTTTTCTATAATTTTAAATTTATCCCCGAAATTCTTTTCAAACATATCTGCATGCTTAAAGAATACAAGATAAGGTATCGCCTGATTGGAATCCCAGGGATCTTTTTCCTGAATGTCAGTCTTAGAAAAATAATCAACGTCAAATATGAAAGGTTCGGGATGGAATCTTTTATAGATCTGAAGCGAGAACGGAGAGGGGAATGGTTCGAGCATTACAACTCTTCCGCTTTTCTTTAAAACGCGATCAGCTTCGTGTAAGAACTTTACGGGATTGGACAGATGATGAAGAACATCTATCATTACAATATTGGCAAGACTGTCATTTTCAAAAGGCATATCATGCGCATCGAAACACATGTCGAGCCAGTCGCATTTGTCTATATCCGCCGAAATTACTTCCGGCATGTAATCCTTGAAATTTCCGCTTCCGGCTCCGAGCTCGATTGTCTTTCCTCTTATACTGCTTAAGCTGTCTATGATCTTTTTATACCACTCTTCATAAATAACTCTGAGTATTTTTTTCTTTTCCCAGGTCTGCTTATGTTTTTCTAAAATATTTTCCAACTTTCTCTCTACGTAAATTTAAATTTCCTCATTGCAAAGAAGGTAATCTTCAGCAGCATCCATCCGTGTCTGAATCTGGATATATTCGTTGAGCCGTAGATACGCGCTTTGTACCTGACAGGGATCTCAGCGAATTTTAAATTTAATTTTGATGCTCCAAGTATCAGATCAAAATCTCCGAAAGGATCAAAGTCACCGAGAAATTTTTTAGCTTCTTTTAAATTCTCGTAATTTTCTTTTGTCAGTACCTTTGTTCCGCACAGTGTATCTTTAATCCTCTGACTCAGTATCCATGTGAACATCATCGAAAAGAATTTATTTCCCATGATGTTTAAAGTTCTCATGGCGTCTTTTTCCATCGGATAGACCAATCTTGATCCATTGATGAACTCTCCCTTGCCTGAATGGATCGCTTCATAGAATTTCAACAGATCTTCAGGCGGAACGGTCATGTCTGCATCCAGTATCATCAGTATCTTGCAGGTTGCCATATCAAATCCCTTTCTTACTGCATCGGCTTTTCCTTTTCCGTCCTGCTGCGCGTATTTCAGATCATATTCAGATGAATATTTCTCACAAATAAGTTTGATTTCATCAAATGTATTATCAGTAGAATTTCCTTCCACAAATATTATCTCTGTATGCTTTCCCATTCGGGGAATTCTTTTTACTATTTGTTCAATGTTCCCTTTTTCATTTCGCGCCGGAACAATCACACTGACTGTATCCAGTGAATCTTCCGCTTCGGATCTTTTTGCAATGATGAATTTTGTCAGGCATAATTTATTCAATACAGGAAGATTTGCTATATATTTATTTATAAATCCCGAAAGAAGGGGAATATAAACCGGCAGGATGAATTTTCTTCCTGCTTTTATTATTTCAAATCCCGTCAGACTAAGAAGATTTGAAATATCCATGATGTCCAGCCAGTTGTTCCTGACCTGCGGCATTTTTAGTCTTAAAGTTTCAGCAATATTCATTACAGGCAGCCAAAGAAAATTAAAGTAAGTAATTATGATCCTCGTATCATCACTGCATAATTTTCTAATCTGATCAAACGATCTCT
>CAZLOL010000303.1:0-4561 GCA_964561045.1 uncultured Ignavibacteriaceae bacterium
ACTTGATGAACTTGATGAACTTGATGAACTTTATGAACTTTATGAACTTGATGAACTTTATGAACTTTATAAACTTTATGAACTTTATGAACTTTATGAACTTAACGAACTTAACAAACTAGATTTTGTTCAGCACATTATATAAAAAAAAGCTCGATGAACTTCTTTATCACAGCCACAGGAATCTTCCTTCCAATCTGGCTAATGTTAAATTAATAACGAATGCATTTAAATTTGCTTATGAAGCACATAAGAATGACAAACGCGCCTCAGGAGAGCCCTTTATTACACATCCGTATGATGTCGCTTTAATACTTGCAAAGGAAATTCCTTTGGATGCTGTTTCAATAGCCGCTGCGCTACTCCATGATGTAGTCGAGGACACAAAATTTACTTTAAAAGATATACAGGCAGAATTCGGTGATGAAGTTGCTGAAATAGTAAACGGAGCAACAAAGATCGAGGGTATGTTTGAAAATTATGAAATGAAGCAGGTAGAGTCTTATAAAAAAATGCTTCTTTCAATGACCTCGGATATAAGGGTAATTCTGATAAAATTTGCTGACCGCCTGCACAACTTAAGAACTCTGGAATTTTTGTCAACTGCCAAGCAGATACGACTTGCACAGGAGACTCTTGAAATTTATGCACCTTTAGCTCACAGATTCGGTTTATCCTCTGTTAAGACCGAGCTTGAAGATCTTTCATTTAAGTATCTTGACAGAAAATATTATGATGAAATTGCGAAAAAGCTTAAAGAAAAGAAAAAGGAAAGAGAAAAATTCATTAGAAAATTTATTGAACCAATTAATGAAAGACTGATAGAAGAAGGATATAAATTTGAAATAAGCGGAAGGGCAAAACATCTTTACAGTATTTATAAAAAACTTATAAGCAGAAAGAAAGCATTTGATGAACTGTATGACCTGTTTGCTGTTAGAATTATTCTTGATACAAATAATAAAAATGACTGCTTTTCTGTGTACGGAATCTGTTCGGAAATTTATTTACCTGTTCCGGAAAGATTCAAGGATTATATTTCCCTTCCAAAACAAAATAACTATCAGTCAATTCATACTACTCTTGTCAGTAAAGAAGGCAGAATGGTGGAAGTTCAGATCAGAACGAGAGAAATGCATGAAGTAGCGGAAAAAGGAATTGCAGCTCACTGGAAATATAAGGAGAACAATAATTTTCACGATACGAATCTGGAGAACTGGATGAAATGGATAAGAGAAAGTCTTGAGAACAGTTCGAAAGATGAAACATCATCGCAGGTTCTGGAAAGTTTCAAGCTTAATCTTTATCAGGATGAAATATATTGTTTCACACCAAAAGGTGAATTGAAAATACTTCCTTCAGGTGCAACCGCTGTTGACTTTGCCTTTGAAATACATACTCAGATCGGACTTAAATGTATTGGAGCAAAAGTAAACGGAAAGATCGTAAATCTTGAAACTCCTCTTAAAAGCGGAGATCAGATAGAGATACTTACATCAAAAAATCAGACACCAAAACTTGACTGGGATAAATTTGTGGTTACACACAAAGCTAAATCCGACATCAAAAAATATTTTAATACTGAAAGAAGAAAGTTGATCCAGTTTGGCAAAGAACTCTGGGAAAAAAAAGCAAAGAAGCATAAAGTTCACCTGACAGATGAAGGTCTTTCTAAAATAATACATAAATTAAAATATAAAGATACAGGACATTTTTATTATTCCATTTCACAGGATGAAAGCAAACTAAGCGAATTAATAGAAATTCTTACTGATAAAATAAAACTTCAGTCTCTGGAACATAAGGGTAGTTCTTCAGAAGAAGTGAATTTAAATTCGAATGAACTTGTAGACTTCGACAAGTTCGTGAATGAGGCAAGAATTTCCAATAAAGGCATAAGTCTCGGCAAAGGCGCTGTTCAGAATATTAACGGAATTAAGTATGATTTTGCAAAATGCTGCAATCCTATTCCGGGAGATGATGTGATAGGATTTATAAGTCTTGAAAAAGGTATAAGAATTCACCGGAAGAACTGTAAGAACATACTGAATCTGTTTCTCAAAGAGCCGGACAGGATCATTCAGATCAACTGGAATGAAACCGAGCTGGGAGAATTTACGGAAGGTATAAAAATTATAGGTGAAGACAGACCGGGAATACTAAATGAGATTACTAAAACCATTTCAAAGAATTTTAATTCTAATATTAAGAGCGTTGATATAAAAACTAAAAGCTCAATGTTTGAAGGGACTTTCATATTAAGCATTCACAATCTAAAACAGTTAAATCAAATAATAGAAAAAATAAACAATCAGGAAGGGGTATTCAGCGTAACCAGATATGAACAATAAACCATTTTTTATTTTATCTTCGGTATCAGTATTAGTGATATTTATATTTTCCTTCTCGGAATTCCGGAACGGAAATTCCATAAATATTACAGGAAAGGATTCAATTGAACTTCCGGGTGAACCTCATTTGAAAAATATCAGGCAGCTTACTTTCGGAGGAGAGAATGCGGAATGTTATTTTTCATTAGACGGCACTAAGTTTTCTTTTCAGTCTACAAGGGGAGATCTTAAGTGTGATCAGATATATACCATGAAGACAGATGGATCTGACCAGCAGATGATCAGCACAGGAAAAGGCAGGACAACCTGTGCTTACTATTTGCCTGATAATAAAACCATTCTTTTTGCATCTACTCATCATGGCAATAATGACTGCCCGCCTAATCCTGATTTTTCCAAAGGTTATGTATGGGCGCTTTATGATACATATGATATTTATACCGCTGATGAAAACGGAAATATTCTGAATCAGCTGACAACTGAAAAAGGTTATGATGCAGAGGCTACTGTTTCACCGGTCGGAGACAGAATTGTTTTTACTTCTACAAGAAACGGTGATATAGATATCTATACTATGAATCTTGACGGAAGTGATGTAAGACAGATCACTGATGAACCCGGATATGACGGAGGTCCGTTTTTTTCTTATGACGGGAAAAAAATTGTTTACAGGAGAACTTCTTTTCAAAATGAAGATGAGATAGTTAAATACCAAGAACTTCTCGCCGAAGGACTCATAAGACCTTCAAAGCTTGAAATCTGGACAATGAATGCTGACGGCAGTGAAAAAACTCAGGTGACAAATAACGGAGCTGCTAACTTTGCTCCATACTGGTTTCCTGACGGTAAAAGAATTTTATTCTGTTCCAATGTTGAAGACGGAAAGGGAAGAAATTTTGATATTTATATGATAAACACAGACGGAACAGGGCTTGAGAAGATTACAAACTATGGTGAGTTCGATGGATTCCCTATGTTCTCACCGGACGGGAAAAAACTGGTATTTTGTTCAAACAGAAACGGATCTGTCAAAGGTGAAACGAATGTCTTTATTTGTGACTGGGTAGATTAATCTTTTTCACACGTCACAACTGCACAGGCATAATCTTCTGTATGTGAAATACTGATCTCATATTTAAATTTAGTAAAATCATTTTCTTTTAAATGAACTATGTAAGGTTTTCCTTTTTCATTATTTAAGATTTCTATGTCCTTCCACGAAAATTCCTTTCCTACTCCTGTTCCGATAGCTTTGGAATATGCTTCCTTTGAGGCAAACCTTCCCGCAAAATGAAGCTCAGGCTTAGAATATTTCCTGCAATAACTGATCTCATTTTCTGTAAGTATCCTTTGAAAAAACCTGTCCCCGTATTCTTCCATAAGTTTACTTATACGCTTTACTTCAATTATGTCAATTCCAATTCCCTTAACCATCTGATATTTTTTTCCTGAACTAATTATTTCTATTAATAATTTTAACTTTTAACAATATTATTTTCTGACTTAATTATATCAATAAGTTCGGAAATTGAATTAATATCATAATCCGATTCCGGATTCACTGTATTAAATGTATCTCCGTACCTTGCGAAAACCGTTTTCATTCCAACAGCTTTTGCTCCTACCATGTCTCTTTCCGCCCAGTCTCCAATCATCAGGCATTCATCGGCTTTTAACTTCAGCTGATCAAGAGCAAGATTAAAGGGAACAGGAGACGGCTTTCTTTCTCGTGTTTCATCATAAGTGATCACTACATCAAAAAGATGATGGAAGTTAAGATAGGACAATCTCAGCCACGCTTCTTTGGATGGAGCATCCGATACGACAGCCAGTTTGAGCCCCATTTTAATGATCTCTATAAGAGTCGGAAACACCCTGGGATAAGGTTTCAGGGCAGCTTCCCTAGCTGTCCTGTATGCAACTATTCCAGCGGAAATAATTTTATAATCTACTTTACCGAGTACCTCCTTTAACATTTTATCAAAAACCTGCTGGTATTCGATACCTTCTGCATCATATATTTTATTAATGAAAGCCTTCGTCTCGTCAAATGACATATTCCATCCCGCATCTATCATTGCATATATTGCTGCATCTACTGCAACTCTTTTTAGAAGCATAAAATCTACCAGAGTATTGTCTAAATCAAAAATGATTGCCTTGATCAAAATTAGTTTGTTAAGTTTGTTAAGTTTGTTAAGTTTGTTAAG
>CAZLOL010000304.1:0-4530 GCA_964561045.1 uncultured Ignavibacteriaceae bacterium
TGGCAATAATACCAATCTTGTCAGTTACCGTAAACTTACATTGTAATAAATTTTTAATAAGAGTATCTTATATTAATCATAAAAAATCAGATTAAAATCTATTTCTAACCTGTTTTAAAGCATACATCTTTAAAACCAGTAATTCTTAATGACAAAATCATTTATAATCCCCCAAATTCACAAGATAAACAGGGAAGACAGGAATAAACTGACAGGAAACAGTTCGTTTGTAATCTGGTTCACTGGATTATCCGGTTCGGGTAAATCCACACTGGCTAATTTCCTGGAGCAGAAATTACACAATAAAGGGATTTTAACATATATTCTGGATGGCGATAATATAAGATTCGGTCTGAATAAAGACTTGGATTTCAGTGACGAAGGAAGAAAAGAAAATATAAGAAGAATCGGAGAAGTCGCTAAACTTATGACAGATGCGGGCATTGTAGTTCTTACAGCTTTCATCTCACCATTCAGGGAAGACAGGAAAACAGTAAGAGAGCTTATGAATGAAAATGATTTTATTGAAATATATGTAAAATGTGATCTGAGTGTATGTGAAGAAAGAGATGTGAAAGGACTATACTCTAAAGCTCGTGCAGGAGAGATAAAGGATTTTACTGGCATAGATTCCCCTTATGAAGAACCGGAGGATCCGGAGTTTGTGATTGATACAACTGAAAGCACTATAGAGGAATCGGTAGAGAGGATATATGATTTTATTATAACAAGATTGAAATACAGTTAGTAGTTAGTAGTTAGTAGTTAGTAGTTAAAATTATTAGATATTATTAGCGATCAAACCAATAAACAGGACCTGTAAAAGCAAAAATGAAAATATATAATTTAAATTATGTAAAAGAGCTCGAAGCCGAATCGATATTTATTATCAGGGAAGTTGCCGCTCAGTTCGAAAGACCTGCACTGCTTTTTTCCGGAGGCAAGGATTCCATAGTGATGACGCATCTTGCGAGGAAGGCATTTTATCCTGCGAAGATACCGTTTCCTCTGATACATATTGATACGGGACATAACTTTGAAGAGACGCTTACATACCGTGATGAACTTATAAAAGAAATTGGAGCAAACCTTATAGTCGGTTACGTTCAGGAATCCATAGACAGCGGAAGAGCTAATGAAGAATCAGGATTCAATGCAAGCAGGAACATGCTTCAGACAGTAACTTTACTTGATACACTTGAAAAATATAAGATAGATGCAGCAATGGGCGGAGCAAGAAGAGATGAAGAAAAAGCGCGCGCGAAGGAAAGATTTTTTTCACACAGGGATGAATTCGGGCAGTGGGATCCGAAGAATCAGAGACCTGAATTATGGAACTTGCTCAACGGAAAAAAGAATCCGGGAGAGCATTTCAGGGTATTCCCTATCAGCAACTGGACTGAAATGGATGTATGGCAGTATATGCATATGGAAAAAATTCAGCTGCCGAGTTTATATTTTACACATGAAAGATTATGCATCAGAAGGAACGGGACTTTGCTTGCGCATTCTGAACATCTTAATATCCGCGAGACTGAAATCCCGGAAATGCTACAGGTAAGATTCAGAACCATAGGAGACATGACATGTACAGGAGCAGTTTTATCAACGGCTAATTCTGTAGAGGATATTATTCTTGAAGTCGCGGCATCAAGGCAGACTGAAAGAGGAACAAGGGAAGATGACAAGAGATCGGATTCGGCGATGGAAGACAGGAAGAGAGAGGGATATTTTTAATTTGGAATTTGGAATTTCGGATTTGGAATTTATTTTAATTTGGAAATTGGAATTTTGGATTTGGAATTTATTTTAATTTGGAAATTGGAATTTTGGATTTGGAATTTACTTAATTTAGAATTTGGAATTTTGGATTTGGAATTTATTTTAATTTAGGATTTTGGATATTGGATTTGGAATTTGATATAGTTTGGAATTTATTATGAATTGGAATATATTTGGAGTAGGAATTTCGTAATCCGAAATTTCAAATTAATATAAATCAGGAGATTATGACTAGTGATGAATTAAAGTTAAGGACAAAGAAATTTTCGTTAAGAATAATAAATTTAATTCAACATTTACCAAATAATAGCATAGGTTATGTTGTTGGAAAACAGTTATTAAGATCAGCAACTTCAGTCGGGGCTAATTACAGAGCTGCATGCAGATCCAGATCAAAAACGGAATTCATTTCGAAGATCAGGATTGTAGAAGAAGAAGCTGATGAATCTGTTTATTGGATCGAGATAATTAATGAATCAAAACTATTTAATGAAAAAAGGTTGATGGAAATTTTAAGAGAAGCAGTAGAACTCACTGCAATATTTACTTCTATTGGAAAAACTTCAAAACGAAATTTGAAAGATTCCGGTATTAAAAAAATTCCAAATTCGAAATCCCAAATTCCAAATTTAAAAGAAATTCCAAATTAAAAAATGATAGAGTATAAAACAAACGAACTCCTCCGATTCACAACCGCAGGCAGTGTTGACGACGGCAAGAGCACATTAATCGGGAGATTATTGTATGACTCAAAGGCAATATTCGAGGATCAGATGGAAGCGGTGAAGAAGACGAGTGAATTCAGAGGACTGGATTATGTGGATCTTTCTTTATTTACGGACGGATTGAGAGCTGAAAGAGAGCAGAGCATTACCATAGATGTTGCATACAGATATTTTGCCACTCCGAAAAGGAAATTCATAATAGCAGATACACCCGGACACATACAATATACAAGGAACATGGTGACAGGCGCTTCCACTGCGAACCTAGCAATCATACTAGTAGATGCAAGACACGGAGTTGTCGAGCAGACCTGCAGGCATTCGCTTATAGCATCACTTCTAAAAATAAACCATATAGTTCTGTGCATAAATAAAATGGATCTTGTGGATTACAATCAGAAAGTCTATGAAAAGATAGTCAATGATTACAGAACATTTGCATCGAAGCTTGAAGTTAAGGACATACATTTTCTTCCGATCAGCGCTCTTCTGGGAGACAATGTCGTGGATAGGTCGGAAAAAATGGACTGGTATGAAGGACCGACATTGCTTTATTTGCTTGAGAATGTACACATAGGCAGTGACAACAATCACATAGACTGCCGCTTCCCTGTTCAGTATGTAATCCGTCCGCAGTCGGATGAGTTTCACGATTACAGGGGTTATGCCGGAAGGATATCAAGCGGAGTCTTCAAACCAGGAGACGATATAATGGTTCTGCCTTCAGGATTCACATCGAAGATAAAATCCATAGATACATTTGACGGAAAAATTGATGAGGCATTTGCTCCAATGTCTGTAACCATTACGCTGGAAGATGATATAGATGTCAGCAGAGGTGACATGCTGGTGAGACCTCATAATCAGCCGGAGACAGGTCAGGATATAGAAATGATAATGTGCTGGCTGAATAATAAGCCAATGAATCCGAATGCAAAATATCTTTTGATGCACACAACAAAAGATGCTAAAGCTGTAATAAAGGAGATCAACTATAAAATTGATATAAACACACTGCACAGGATAGAAGATGATAAGGTCATTAATATGAATGATATAGCTCGTGTAAGATTAAGAACAACATCACCGCTTTTTTATGACAGTTATGGAAAAAACAGGAATACGGGCAGTCTGATACTTATAGATGAAGGAACGAAGGAGACTGTTGCGGCGGGGATGGTGATATAGAAATTTAGCAAATAATGTTTTTACAGTTTTTTACTAACAAAACAATAAAGAAAAAATGAAAAATTACTCACCATATTATGGGGACATAATAATAGATGACAAGCACCAGCCAATTATTATATATATTGTTGGAAAGGTAGGATCTAAAACAGTCGTCGAATCTTTATTCCATGCTGAAGATATACCTTATTCTGTCTATCATGTTCATCAAATGGCTCCACAGGCTAAAAGTGAAAATGAAAAAGTAATATCAAATTCCGTATATAAATCTACACAGGATATAATGTCTTTTAATATAAAACTCAGCGATTTTATTTGTGAGAATTATAATAATTACCGGTGGAAAGTAATCACATTAATCAGAGATCCATTTGCTATTGCTTTATCATTGTTCTTTGAATTGATAGATGCAGGTGTTATTGAATCCTCTTATCCTGAACTTGTCAAAAATGGAAATCTGAGTGCCTCATTTGAAGAGTTTTCTGACATATTTCATACTTCTTGTTTTAAACACATTATGTATGTGGAAAAATGGTTTGAAGTGGAGCTGAACAGTTTTTTTGATATCAATATATTTGATTATCCTTTTGAATATGAAAAAGGATATAGTATTATTAGTAAAGGTAGAGTTGATTTACTGATAATGCGTACTGAGAATCTGAATAATTCATTAAAAAAGGCAATAAAAGACTTTATTGGAATAGAAGACATAAAAATAATAAATGATAATGTTGGGGATGCCAAATATTACTCAAATGTTTACAAATTCATAAAAGAAAAATTTGTATTAAAAGAAGCATACACACCATATAAATAAGCAGCTTTAATTAATGTA
>CAZLOL010000305.1:0-4504 GCA_964561045.1 uncultured Ignavibacteriaceae bacterium
TATATTTGTAATTTGTAATTTGTAATTTGTAATTTGACATTTGACATTTGACATTTGACATTATTTCGGAGCGCTGTTGCTCATAAGTATTGCAATAGGTTTAGTCGCCGGAATATTCATAAAAGTAATTTTTATCATGCTCATGATCGGTACTGACAAAATCATCCCGACAATTCCCCAGATATATCCCCAGAATATAAGTGAAAAGAACAGCACAAGCGGACTAAGGTCAAGCCTGTGACCGAAAAATTTCGGCTCTATTATGTTTCCTTTTAAATTCTGTATAAGGATGAGCACCGCGAGAATTATTAAAGGATATAAAAATGAGTTAAACTGAAGCAGCATTACAATGGTCACAAGGACAGACACAACAAGCGAACCTATGTTCGGGATAAAGTCAGAAATGAAGAACATAAATCCCCACACCAGATAAAAATCAACACCGCATATCCATAGAAACGTACCGATCACAACTGCCTGTATGAAGCTGAGAAGTGTCTTACCTGCCAGATAGTCTTTAACTCCGCTGAAGATGTCGGATAAAGTCATATTCAGGTTACTTTCTTTCTTATCTGAAAATGCTGCGCTTATTCTTTCCCTTATGCTTTCTGATTCTGAGAGAATAAATATCACATAAAATAATATCAGAATATAATTTCCCATTAATCCCGTTATACTTGTCAATATCCCAGTTATAGTATTCGTCAGTTTTCCTTCTGTTATCAGGTGCTTGAAATTCAGGGAATTATTAAAACTTGCAATTTCATCTTCTGAAAGATCCAGTTTTGTAATTATGTTGTTATAAACATCAAGGAACTTCATCTCATATTTCGGGAACTCTGCCGAGAATGACTTTATGCTTGTAAATATTATCACGCTTGCAATATTAGAGATCAGGATTATAGTAATCACAACTATGATAATAGAAACTGCAACAGGTATTTTTTTGCTGACGAGGAAATTGTAAAAAGGCAGAAAAACGAAAGAAATAATTATTGCAATGAATAAAGGAAGAAGGATTGCCTGAAGTTCTTTTAAAACAAAAACAATAAATCCCATGAGAAATAATCCTGCGACCACATTCAGAAACTTGTTTGGATTATTGTCAGTCATTTGAACAAGATTAAATTGTTTTTAAAATAAATTTTTCCTGATTACCGAAGGTTTATAACTCATCAGAACAGCAAATGGTCTTGTCGCTTCAAAATTCATAAGAATAATTTTCAGCATGCTTACAATCGGAACCGAAAGCACCATTCCGACTATTCCCCATACATATTCTCCTGCAAATAAAGACAGCAGTAAAAGCAGGGGACTTAGATTAAGTTTATCACCAAGAACTTTTGGTTCGATGATATTTCCGATCAGATTGTCAATCACTATAAGAATTGTTCCAACAAGTACAGGTATAAAAAAACTGTCGAACTGAAGGAACATCACAATTATTGGAAGAGATATCCCGAATAAAGCTCCTATATTCGGAACATAGTGTGTAATAAAGATCAGAAATCCCCAGATGAAGTAAAAATCAACTCCAAACATCCAGAGAATTAATCCTGAAAGAAATCCAAGTATAAGACTGATTATCGTTTTTCCTAAAATGTAAGTTCTTATATCCTGAAATATCTTATCTAATGTATTTGTAATGTTATCAGCTCTTTCTACATGAAATGCAATATTAACTCTTTCCTTTATGCTTGCCATTTCTGACAAAATAAATATTATATAAAGGAGTATTAAAACAAAATCTCCGAATATCCCGAGAAAACCTGTAAGAAAATTTCCGATGAAATTGGTTATAGCTCCTTCCTTCATCAGATTGGAAAGTTTTAAATAATCATTGATGCCCTGAATATCCTTCGAAGAAAGTTCAAGCGACACAACAACCGAATTAACTATCTTAATGAATTTTTCTTCATAAACTGTAAAATATTCAGAAAATGAATTTACGCTTGCAACTATGAAAACGCTTGCAATATTCGCTATGACAATGATCGTTATCAGGACTATCACAATTGCCAGTATCTGCGGGACCTTTTTTGATTTCATCCAGCTGAAGAAAGGCTGAAAAAGAAATGATATGATAAGAGCGAGAACGAAAGGGATTAAAATTGTACTGAGCTCTTTTATTACATAAACAGAAAATCCCGCTAAGAATAATCCCGCGACAATATTTAGAAATTTATTATTATCCTTAGCGGCCATAGTCAGATATAATTAATGATTCTTTTATATTTGACAGGATCCTGATATCCTGACTGCTGAAATCCCCGCAGTCTTAAAGCGCAGCTGTCACAGGTGCCGCATGCAATCTTATTTTCCTTATAACAGGACCAAGTGAGATTAAGAGGCGAGTTTAGTTCCATTGATCTAATGACAATTTCTTTCTTTGACAGATTAATAATCGGAGTTTCAACTTTTATTTTTAAGTCCGGCTTAGTACCCTTTGATATCATTTTGTTATACGCTTTAAAAAATTCCTTTCTGCAGTCAGGATATCCGCTGGAATCTTCTTCAACAGCTCCGATAAAAATCCTTTCCGCCTTTATTACTTCCGCCCAGCTAACGGCAATAGAAAGTATGTTGGCATTTCTGAAAGGAACATAACTGCTGGGAATCTTCATGCTTTTCAGATCTGCTCTTGCGATCTTTACTTTTTCATCAGTAAGAGAAGATCCTCCAATATCTTTTAAGTGACTAATATCAACAACAAGCTTTCCTTTGACTTTATAAAATGCCGCTAAATCATTGAACGCTCTTAATTCCCTTGACTGAGTTTTCTGTCCGTAATTCACATGAAGAAAATACAAATTGTAATCCCGGTCTGCTATGCATGCTGTCAGTGCGCTGTCCATACCTCCGCTTACAAGCACGATCGCCTTACCGTTTTTTTTCATGTGAGATCTTTACTCATTTGGTTTGCAGTCAAAAGTTAACATACAATATTCAACATCTTTCATTCAACTTTTAACATTCAACTTTTACAGTCAGCTTTTAATTTTTAACTATCAATTGTATTTCAAAACTTCCCTTGCATATTTTTCAAGATCCTCTCTGAAATTCGGATGAGCAATTCCTATGAGACTTTTTATTCTGTCACGAATTGATCTTCCGTACAGATTGGCAATTCCGTACTCCGTGATTATGTAATGAACATCTGCTCTGGTGGTAGTAACACCTGCCGCCTGTTTCAGAAAAGGCGCGATCCTTGAGATAGTTCCGTTCTTAGCAGTTGAAGTAAAAGCAATAATAGGTTTTCCTCCCTTGCTTCGCGTTGCACCTCTAATAAAGTCAAGCTGTCCGCCGAATCCTGAAAAATTCTTCGGTCCTATAGAATCAGCGCAAACCTGTCCGGTAAGATCAACTTCAAGCGCAGAGTTTATGGAAATCATTTTATCATTTCTTGAGATCATAAAAGGATCGTTAACAAACATTGTAGGGCGGAATTCAAATACAGGATTATCATCCATATAGTCAAGCACTTTCTTTGAACCTAAAATAAAAGAAGCCACTACTTTTCCAGGAAGCAGAGTTTTTTTCTCTCCGTTAATTACGCCTGATTCTATTAATTCTATAATATGATCCGAAAACATTTCAGTATGAATTCCGAGATCCTTTTTGTCTGTCAGATATTGCAGCACAAAATCAGGAATCAAACCTATACCCATCTGGAGTGTCGAGCCGTCTTCTATCAGACCGGCGATGTTCTGTCCTATCTTTTCATAAATTTCCATATCCTCGCCGGCATCTTTTGAGTGTACAAATTCCGGAACGGGTTCATTTATTTCCACTGCATAATCTATTTTATCTATATGGATAAAATTATCTCCAAGCACTCTCGGCATTCTGGGATTGATCTGCGCGATAATGGTTTTCGAATGTTCGGAAGCTGTCTTGGAACATTCATTACTGATTCCGAACGAACAATAACCATGTTCATCCGGAGGAGATAAATGAAGAAGGCAAACATCGATCGGCAATATTTTTCTTTCTATTAATAAAGGAACTTCTGAAAGGAACACGGGAACAAAATCAGCTTTCCCTTCATTTACAGCTTTCCGTACATTTGCACCTGTGAATAGAGATATTAATCTGAAATGTCCTTCCATTTCCGGAGCTAAATAAGGAGCATTCAGAAAGGATAAAAGATGAATTATTTTTACGTTGTCCAGTTCTTTATATCTATTGCAGATACTATCAAGCAAAGTTTTCGGATATGAACAATTAGCATGCACATAGATACTGTCTCCGGATTTTATTACTTTAGCCGCCTCATCTGCGCTTACGAATTTAGTCTTTGATTTTTTCGTTTTCATATTGGTTTTTATTTGTATAAGAATAGTTATTTAAGTATGGTTCAATTTACAACTATTAGTTTTGATATTAAAGTTAAAACAAAATAAATAACTGTTAACAACTAACTAAATTAATTTTTATCCTAATATAAATCTTCGATTTAATTCAAATAAACAAATAAAATGTAAGCTCTTTCAAACAACCCCAC
>CAZLOL010000306.1:0-4495 GCA_964561045.1 uncultured Ignavibacteriaceae bacterium
ACGTTTAACGTTTAACGTTTAACGTTTGACGTTTGACGTTTCACTTTTACTGTCTCGCGTCTCACGTATGAACATTGAACATTGAAAATATAATGTCTATTTTTCACTTTAAATTTTTAAGCAGTACATAGTATATCGGATTTGAATAAATATATTCCATTCTTCTGTTACGTAATCATAATAATTGTCACATACGCGGTTTTTCAGAATTCACTTTCAAATGATTTTGTTTTTGATGATGAGAGTGTGATCATCGGGAATACCTCTATCCAGAATTTATCCAGTATCCCCAAGTTTTTCACAGCCGATGAAGGATTTCACAAAATAATTGGAAGATATTACAGGCCAATAGTTTCTTCAACATATGCGCTGGATTATTCAATCTGGGGACTTGATCCATACGGATTTCATCTGACGAATGTCATCATTCATATTATTTGCTGCCTGCTTTTATTTAAGATATTCAGGGTGCTGTTCTGGAGATATAAGTACAGAAATCTTATCTCATTATTATCTGCGCTTATATTTGCGGTTCACCCGATACACACTGAAGCAGTCAGCTGGGTCAGCGGCAGAACAGATTCGCTCGTAACTCTGTTTTTCTTCGGATCGTTTCTCTTTTATCTTGAATTTACAAAGGAGCAGGAATACCATAAGGAAGATAATTCACTTCACAGGATTACAAAGAAGAATTATCTTTACCTGGCGCTTTCGCTTCTTTTTTATGCAGCCGGTTTGCTGACAAAGGAAATGATAGTTACAATGCCGGTGATAATACTTCTGTATGATTTTGTTTACAGGAAAAAAGATCTGAAATACTTCAAAGCAAACCTGATAAATTATATTCTTTTCTTCGGATTAACTCTCATTTATTTTCTTGTAAGATATGAACTTTTAAAAGACGTTCCCGAAAGAGAGAATTATTTATACTTCATCGGAAAGAATTATGACATAGTAATAGGAACCATGCTGAAGACTGTTCCGGTATATTTCAGACTGCTCTTTGCGCCATTTCCTTTATTGTATCATTACAACGGCGTCATCCCTGATGCAAAATCAATAATAGACTGGTCAGTCATCATGTCAGTTGTGTTCATAGCATTTCTTATATTACTGTCTGTATATTTTTACAGGAAAGACAGCATAATCTCTTTCTGTATATTATTCTTTTTTGTTTCACTTCTGCCCGTGATGAATATTATTCCGACAATGAACCTTATGGCAGAGAGATTTCTTTATTTTACCTCATTTGCATTTGCGCTTCTGATATGCCATCTTGCAATGGTAGGGAGTTCCAAGAGGGATTTCACTATGCTAACGCTTGGCATGGCAGTTATTATCGGTTCTCTTTCATATCTCACATATAAAAGGAACGCCGAATGGAAAGACAACAATACTTTATATTTATCTGCATCAGGAGTTGAAGGTTCAGTCATACTTGTAAACGAAGGAAACATTTTCGCCAATTCAAAAAAATATGATGAAGCAGAGGTTTTCTATAAAAAAGCCGTTGAACTGCGCGACAATAATCTTCTTGCGCATCATAACATGGGTCTGATATATCTTATGAGAGGAAATCTTGACTCTGCAAAAATAAAATTCAAGAAAGGCATCTCAATAGATTCGCTTGCACCGGACGGTTACTTTCAGCTTGCAACATTGTACAATCTTCAGAATAAAAAGGACAGCGCTGTAATCATGCTGGAAAAGCTGCAGACAATAACTCCGAATTACAGGGAATCTGAAAAAATACTGAAGAGCCTGAAAGAAGGCGGAGACTCGGGGACTGAGCTTATCCCTAAGGGCTTTGACAATGATGAGACAAGAAATTACCAGATCGATATGCTTCAGAAAAGATCATATAAATATTTTACGGAAAAAAATTATCCCGAAGCAATAGAAGATCTCAACAGGCTTATATCTCTGAATACAGATGCATCAACTATTTCAGGATTCATGAACAACATTGCAATGTGCTATGCAGAAATGAATAAGCCCGAACTTGAAGAAAAATATTTCCTTGATGCTGTTAAGAAAGATCCGAAAAATCTTAATGCTGTAAACGGACTTTCAGCTTTTTATCTTAAATCCGGCAATAAGGACAAAGCGAAGGAATATCTGAAGATGGCGCTTAAATTGAATCCGGGAGATGAGAATGCGAGGAGAAAACTGGACTCGCTTACCAATGTACAATGATCAATGTTCAATGTACAATAATCAGTTAGTTTGAGATTATATCCTAGAAGAAAATATTTTAAAAAATAATTTATAATTAAAACAAGACATGAACTGGAAAATAATACTGCTTTTAACACTGCTTGGAACTGCAATTGCAGTGGCTTCTGTATTCGGAGTAATAAACAGCAACAACATTCTGATCTATATGATAATATTCTCAATCATATCGGGATTTATCATATCACGCACCGGAGGAAATTCTCCTTTTATGAGCGGAGTAATGGTCGGATTATTCACGGGGATTTTAGGCTCAGTGATACAGGCAGTAATGCTGAATACTTACATGAAGAATAATCCCGGTTCGCTTGACGGATTTAAAAACATTACGGGCGATATGGCACCGGAATATGTGCTGTTGTTTTCCGGTCCTTTCTTCGGGATAGGGTATGGTATTATTGCAGGACTCGTGGCGTTTTTGATGAAAAAGAAGTCATAAGATTTGTAGGATTCATAAGATTCATAAGATTCATGTGATTGTGTTATTAAGTTCAATGTGAAAAGGATCAGAGAATTTCTTAATTCATTTTATAAATCAAGTAACACCATTTTTTATTTTCGCTTAAAATCTGATCACAATGAAAGAGACAAAACGGACTGAAAAACTTTTTGAAGATCTGTATGACGGGGAGCCGTGGATAGGCGTATCGATATTTGATACTTTAAAGAATATACCGGCTGCGCAGGCATCAAAGAAGATCTTTCCTGAATGGAATTCTATCTGGGAGATTGTAAATCACATAATAAGCTGGAGGCTAACTGTTTTGCAGCGTGTGCACGGGGAAGTGATCCCGTCTCCTGATGATAATTACATAGAAGACATTTCTGACAATTCAGGAAAAGCATGGAAAGCAACGCTTAAACGTCTTGAAGAGACACAGCAGCAGTGGATTAAGTTTCTGAAAAAATTCAAACAGAAAGATTTTGATAATATTTACTCTCACAACAGCCTTACATACTACGAACACATACACGGCATAATGCAGCATGATGCTTATCATTTAGGACAGGTTGTATTGCTTGCTAAAAAGACCGGTGATCTTTAATTAAATATTATTCCTATTTAAGACTTTTTCCCGGACAGAATGAAGGCTTCTTTAACAGGAAATTTTCTGACAACATCAGGTGTGAGATTCAGGTTTGCCGCAACAAGCTCTTCCGGATTAGAAGCAAGCCATGAGCTCAGAGATATTTCCTCATACGTACCGCTGTTAAATACAATCAAGAGGCGGCAGTCCTGATCTCCGGTATTTTCAATTGAATGACCGTAGCCCATCGGTGTATAGCCAATATCTCCATCGGAAAGCTCAGAAACTGATGAAAGACCGGAAGAAGCAAATACTGTAAGCCTGACTTTACCTGAGATCACATAAAGCCATTCATCCGCATTCGGATGCCAGTGAAGTTCCCTCAATGCATCCGGTTTTAAAATAAGAATTCCTCCTGACATAGTGGATGAGATCGGAAATTCCTTCGAGGAAACAAGCCACAACTTACCTCCGTCGCAGTCTCTTATTGGATTTTGAGAAAGCAGACTGTATTTATGAGTCAGCGGAGTCGAGTTCAGTTTCTTATTAACTAATTTTTCTTTTATACCGGTGATATATACTTCTTTATCAGGAAGGTTTTTAAGATCATCTGCATTAACCTGAAGATTTTTCGATACGATCTCCCGAGGAGTCTGAGAGAGCCAGTCAGTGATGCTGAAAGTTGCAAATTCAGAGAAAGCGCCGTTATCGAAGACGAGCATAAAAGTTGTCCCTTCCGGTCCCAGTCCTTCAATGGAATGTCCGTGACCTCTCGGAAAATACCAGACTTCACCTTCTTTAAATTCATTAGTTTCATACTGACCTTCCGGATCAATGATAGTGGTTCTGACATTTCCGGAAATTACAAATCCCCATTCAGCCGCATTGGCATGCCAGTGAAGTTCTCTCAGACCATTTGGCTTCAGAGACATGAGCACACCGGCAATGTTCTTTGAAACAGGGAAATCGGTAACAGTAGCCTGTTTAGCCCAGCCAAGCGGGAGTTCGCGGGCTTTTTGATCTGATAATGAAAATTTAAAATCAGGGAGTTTATCTGAATTTTGTGAAGACAATTTTTACCTCTTAAATGTTAATTTAAAAAAAAGAAAAATAAATAATTCAAATTACTATTGCAATAAACTATAGGGAGTCGGAATGAAGTCATTGCTGTCTAAATTAATTTTTATCCTAATATAAAACTTCGATTTAATTCAAATAAACAAATAAAATGT
>CAZLOL010000307.1:0-4477 GCA_964561045.1 uncultured Ignavibacteriaceae bacterium
TTCATTTACAAGATTCGCTACTTCTTTTCCGGAAATATCAAACACTTTTAAAGAAACAAATTCCAAATCCGAAATTCCAAATTCCAAATGCGTAACAGGATTAAACGGATTCGGATAATTTTGTGATAGCTCAAATTTCTCCGGGATACCTATCACGACTTCATTCTGCAAATTAAAATATTCAAAGCTGCCGTTGAAATCTATCTGTTTCAGTCTGTATTTATATTTTCCCGAAGATAGATATTTATCCGAATATTCATAATTATGCGGCAGTGAATTCGTTCCGTTTCCCGGAATAAATCCTGCTTTGTACCATTGATCATTGAAAATTGATAATTGATAATTAAATGAACACCGCTCAATATCAAATCCGGAATTATTAATCTCATAAGCAGTAGCCCAGCTTAATGTAACATTATTTTCATTCACCGATGAAACGAAAGATGTAATCTCTACAGGCAACGGATGATCTACATTAACCGCTTTGCTGCAGGATTTCCATCCGCAGTCATCAACAGAATTATGATATAAAATAAATTCACCCGGAGAAGAACCTGAATTTACCAGGACAGAATCATTCTCATTGTTTCCGTTAATGATTGCATTGCACGGAGGAATGTTGATAATCTCCCAGTAACCATTAAGGTCGGATGTTGTAAACAGATTATTATCAGTATTTACTAAAGTTAATTCAGGACCGGTCAGAGAGCAGTAATCAGTTTCACTCGAATTTTTCATAACAGTAATATCGCTGCTTATATTATTTCCGAATACAATATCAAGATCACAGTCATTATCAAAGTTGCCTGAAGCGATCATGCCCGCTCCGGATTCTGTAGCGAAGCTCACAGGTGAAGAAAAAACAGCGTCTCCGTTATTCTTATAAACTTTAACTGAATTCTCTCCATGAGTGATAATATCCAGATCACCGTCTGATTCAAAATCTCCAGCTACTCCACCTGAATAAATTGACAAAGGTGAAGAAGTAAAAATACCGTTCCCGGTGTTTTTCAAAAGCAAACCGCTGCAGATGACATCTGTATATCCGTCATTGTTAAAGTCACCGGTGCAGATAATGCTGTGAGTTTCAGGAAAAGAATATATCGCCGTTTCAGTAAAACTACCATGTCCGTTTGAAGTTAATACCTGAATCATATAACACTCATAAGCACAATTACATCCTTGATCATAAACTATCATATTTGATTCTATAAGGGCATCAGGATTTCCGTCATTATTTATATCAGCAAAAGTATAAGAATTAATTTGACCATTAACAGGACCGCTGCCTTCATGGCAAAACGGTTGCCCAAAACCTCCTCCCGCAGTAAATACAGCATTACCGTCATTCAGAAGTACAGCAAGAAATCCTGAAAATCTGTCAATCGACAAAGGCATAAGATCAATGTCACCGTCATTATCTATATCATAAGACTTCATCTGGCCTGTGCCGACTCTTCCATAATTAATAATAATACCTCTGAATCCGGCAGTAAATATTCCATTGCCGTTATTAAGATAAATCTGAATGTTAAACATTCCAAGACCGTATTCTCCTATTACAAAAGCAAGATCGAGATCGCCGTCGTTATCATAATCTGCTGAAGAGAAACTTTTTATTTCGACAGGATCTATTATAAAGGTGTTGTTCAGACTGAAAACACCTGAACCGTTATTCTTAAGGATTGAAGCCGTATGATCATCTTTTTTAAACGAGACAATATCAACGATTCCATCTCCGTCATAATCTCCTGATACAATCTCACCCGTGCTGATGACATTGTTTGAAACAATATTGTTGCTGAAATTTCCGTCTCCTCTCGGAGCAACCGCCGTAAATGAATATGAGAACGGTTCAATTGAAACATTAGCGGCAGTCTTTACTGAGCTGTTAACATTCACATAAATCTGCTCACCGGTTTTGAAAATATTTACGGGATCAATTGTAACAGTTTTTGCAGAAACATTGTAAGCTATGACCGTATTCATGAGTCCGGTTTCACAGCCGTTCACTTTTATGCCCGAACTGTTCAATGTGGAAGGATCCATATCCTGAGAAAAATATATGATTATATTTTCTGATCTGCCGGCATTAAGACTGTTGATGTCCGGACTTACGCTGCTGATAAATGGATTGACCGGTACTGCATATAGATAGCTGATATAGAGAAAAGTAAACAGTGCCGGAAGGATTATTTTTTTTAAAAATTTAAAATTTAACATTTTGAACAACTCCTTTCAATTAGCTCAGCTAATTTTAGTTATTTCAAATAAGAAACTGAAATAAAACGATATTGTCATTCAAAACGAAAGGGGAGAAGCGGAGTGAAGTGAGGAATTCAAAAACCTGAATTGAAGCTTTGGATTACCCGCAGGTTACCCCTTCGCTTTGCTCAGAATGACAAGAGAATATGATTTGCTTAACTTCAAATGAATTGAATATCTGAATTCAAAATCCTGAAGTCATACACTCTTTTCTTTTACTAAATTAATACAAAAAAAACTAATTCCCTATGACGCATGTCATAAAATGAAAATATATTATTCGCCGGTATACAGAATTATTATATCAAAATAAAAAACCCGGATGTCTAAATGTTCACCCGGGTTAGGTATTTCTTCCCTTAATATATTATTTTAGTTATTCTTTTGTCACTTTCAGGGATTATTTTTAAAGTTATCCCGAGTTATTAAATGATTCTAATACAAAAATACTCTGAAAAGATAATTATTCCAAAGAATCTTTTTCAGATTTCCTCACAATAATCTGTTCATTATCCTGAATAAAACTATATTTATGATACGATATCGCAGTATTTTAGATTTGAATTCCTCACAAAATAAAATTAATTTTAGTGCAATTATGAAAGACACGACATTAATAGAAATATTGAAGACCTTCAATAAGGAAGAACTAAAATCCCTTAAGAAATTCTTCGCATCACCATTTATCAGATCCAGACGAAACATCGGATTGCTGTATACTCACATATTAAAGTCCTACCCGGAATTCAATTCAAGCAATCTGCATCGAAAAAAAGCTTTTGAAATACTGTTCCCGGATGAAGTTTATAATGAAAAGAAAATTATGAATTATGTCACGGATCTGACCGATGCGTGCAAAGATTTTCTGATGCACAATGCACTTATAAAAGATGAAGTTGAATCCCAGATTCTGACTTCAAAAGCTCTGTATGAAAAAAAACTTTTAAATCATTCAGAGAAAATTATAAATAAGATCGAAAATAATTTAGTACAGGGTTTTTCGGAAGATAAAGATTTCTTTTCAAAAAGCTCAAAGATACAGGAATTTAAAAATGCATATTATACTTTTTACAATGATCATAAAAAACTCCGGCAGAACTGGGATAACTTTTTTGAAATGTCGGCTTTAAAGTTTTTAGTTGATTATACGTGGATGAGATGTTCGAATATTACATCTTCAAATACACTTTATAAAAAAGTTCCAAACTATATAATTGATTCAGTTTCCGGATGTTTTGATATAGAAAAAATACTTGAGCTATCTGATAAACTTAGCGGGAAATTTCCGCGGATAACGAAGCTTCACAGCTTATTATTAAAGACCATCAGTGAACCAAAGAATTCAGTGAACTATTATGTATTAAAGGAATATATCCTGAAGAATATTACAGAATACGACCGTGAGGAAAAGTTCAGGTTACTCAGCCACATGATCAACATCTGCGGTGAAAACATAGCATATTACGGTGATGATTTTACAAAGGAAATGCTGGATGTATATAAGATCATGCTTAAAAATAATGCATACTCATTGTCGGAAAATGAATTCCTTCTGAACACTGATTACAGGAATATTCAGTCAATTACGGTTTTGTTCAGGGATACAGATTTTCTTGAATTGATGATAAAGGAATACTCAGGGCTGCTGAGTCCTGATAACATTGAAGACAATGTTTCTCTTTCGTTTGCATATCTCTATTTTTTAAAAAATGAATTTGTGAAATCACTTCTTATGATCTCAAAAATTGAAACCGAAGATTTTCTTTTTAAGATTGACATAAAGAAATTAATGCTGATGGTCTGTTATGAACTTGGCTATTTTGATCAGGCTTATTCCGTTATTGATTCATATAAACATTTCTTATCAAATTCAAAAGAAATTACTGAGCCAAGGAAGTTAAGCAGCATTGATTTTCTAAATGCTTTTAGTTTGCTGCTTAAAAGAAAAGAAGGCTTTAGAGAAAGCAGCCTTACAGAACTTAAAAAGAGAGCCGGTAAATTAAATCTATTTTTAAAGGAATGGTTTTACAGCAAGATTGATGAACTGCTGAAAGAATGAATAAATATTTAGCCGAAATTTAACATCGTCGGATATGAATAATGAATGACGATTCAAGCTTATTGAGGTTTGCAATCACTATCCTGTATCATTGAAAATTATTTCCGAAAGAATAGTACGTATACAACTAACGATCCGAATTTAAAATAATAA
>CAZLOL010000308.1:0-4452 GCA_964561045.1 uncultured Ignavibacteriaceae bacterium
TGTCAAGTTTGTCAAGTTTGTCAAGTTTGTCAAGTTTATCAAGTTTGTCAAGTTTATCAAGTTTATCAAGTTTATCAAGTTTATCAAGTTTATCAAGTTTATCAAGTTTGTAAAGTTTATAGAGTATAAAATTATTAGAAACTAATTTTTTCTATTTTCCTGTGAATCTTTGTTATTTCCATTAATGCTGCTGATCCGTACCACAGAAACATTTCAGGTTCAAGATATTTTGCAGATACAGCCGGGTCAGTTTCCAGCAGGGCTTTAGCTTCATCTGTTGTTTCAACATTAAATATGAATATTCCTCTATAAACATTGCTCTTCATTATCGGTCCGGCAACTACCAGGTCACCAGCTTCAGCCAGGCGGTTTATGTTTTTCATGTGACCAGTAAATACAGAATCAAGTACAGATTTCGTTGTATCAGTATTGCTTCCCGCTTTAAGCATTACAAGTACATATTTTTTCATTCCGTAATCATCAGCATTCAGAGACTTTGCCAGCGCTTCGTCATAGTTTTTGTTTTCTGTCTGAGCTTTAAGAGAAACATTTAAGATAAAGATAAGAGTAATTGAGATAATGATTCCATTCATAAGTTTATGAAATTAAATTTACGGATTAATTAGAAACGGCTTTTAGACCAATAATGGATGAAATTAATGTTGTAAGAAAAAGAATTCTCCAGAAATCTGCAGGTTCCTTGAATATGATTATTCCAATAAGTACCGTACCGGCGGCGCCTATTCCTGTCCAGACTGCGTAAGCAGTTCCGATAGGCAATGTCTGACTTGCTTTATACAACAGTATCATGCTGACAGTAAGGCAAATAAAGAATCCTGCCATCCAGTATGCAGAAGCAGTGCCGTTTGTTTCTCTTGCTTTTCCGAGACAGGTAGCAAAGCCAACTTCAAACAGACCTGCAATGATTAAGATTATCCAGTTCATTTATAAATTTTATTAATTCGAATGTTTTATAGAAAGTTGAAAATAAATTTGTGCATTAGTTTAATTATTAACACGGATTGAAGAAGTTAAAACAAATAAATTATTTTTAGTGATCATAACATAATAATTATTCATTTGAATTAAAACGTGATTAAAAGGTTTAGGGTAATTGTCATTAAATATGCTTTGAATCATCAATTCCTTCCAAAACGTTTGAATCTTGAAACGCAGATTTTGATTTAAGTCCGCTTTCATTTGAAAGTGCCCATGATAACAGCATCCGGGGGGAAGGCTCGAAAGCCTGGTAAAGGAAACTCTCCAGCCTGAGAAAAATTGATTAGAATTCATTAGCAATGGCAGCATCCCGAGTGCCCGGAAAAGCTCCCTGTTTGTCAGAAGAGTGCTGACAAACTCGTCAGTCAGAAAATTTATGCTTTTGCAATTGCTCAGAATTTTTAAGGCAATTATTCACGGGCGGATTAGTTTTTAAAAAATAAAATTGGTTAAATTCCGAATTAAATTTAGAGAAATAATACTCTCCAAATTTTATTGAACAGCATTTACTTAATATCTAATCAACCTTCTTCGGATTCTTAATATTCTTCCCGCTTCTGTTGCCTAATCCATCATAGGCAGCATACTTATAGAGGTCATGAAATGTAGGGTAGTTGAAGACCGTAGCAATAACCTGATCAAGGGTTTTTCTGTCCTGAACAAGAGTCATCCCATAGTGTATCAGTTCATTTGCTATCCTTCCTATTATATGAACACCGAGTATGACCTTTGATTCATTTTCAAATATCAGTTTAAGAAAGCCTTCGTCAGATGAGCCCTGAATCTTTCCGCGTGCAATGTCGCAGACCCTGCTTATACCATTATTGAATATAATTCCTTTAGACACAACTTCCTGTTCTGTCATTCCGACCATTGAAACTTCAGGTACAGTATAAATGCCGTAGGGAAATATCTTCGGAACAGAATCAAGATCTTTAGTATCATACATATGCGCGATAGCTACACGTCCCTGATCCATACTTGTGCTTGCAAGCGCCGGAAATCCCACTACGTCACCGACAGCATAGATATGAGGCACATTTGTCCTGTAATTTTCATTTACAATTATAGTCTCCCGCTCTCCGGTTAAGACTCCGGCTTTATCACAATTAAGTCCTTTAATATTACCGCTTCTCCCGGCTGCATAAAGAACCATATCTGTCTGAAGAACATCACCGTTTCTGAGTGTAAGCAATACAGGGTCCTTCTTGAGTTTAGGTTTAGTGTATTTTGCGATAGAAGTATTAAATAGTATTTCAATTCCCTGAATCTTCATCTGCCTGACAAGAGCTTCAGATATTTCCGAGTCAAGAAAAGGAAGTATTCTGTCTCTGTTATTTATCAGATAAACTTTGACACCCATGGCGGCGTATATTGTTGCATATTCGCAGCCAATCACACCTGCACCAATGACACAAAGCGATTTCGGAAATCTCTTAATTTTAAGAATAGTATCAGAATCATGAATTCTTTTTCCGTCAAAAGGAATTTCGGGAGGATTTACGGGATATGAACCTGTTGCAATAAGAATATTCTTTCCTTCTATGATCTGATCTTCGTCACCTTTGATATGTACAAGATGTTCATCAACAAAGGAAGCAAATCCCCTGTAAACATCTACTTTATGCCGGAGCAGATTATTCTCTACTTCTTTCTGCATATCTGTTCTTGCGACATCTCGTCTGTAAGTAAACTGATCATGTTTTGTTTTTCGTGAATGGTGACTGAACTGTTCATAAATCTGCTTTTCATATACCCGTGAAAAGTAAAGAGCAGTTTCTTTCAATGCTTTTGACGGCAGTGTGCCTGTCTGTACACCCGCACCTCCGGCATCAGGAGATTTCTCTATAAGAGCAACTTTCTTTCCGAAGTAAGCCGCTTTTACGGCTGCTTTTTCTCCGGCAGGACCGGAACCGATCACTATCAGATCATATGAATCTTTTATCTGCATTCAGACATAATTATTTAATTTGTTAGCAATTTAGAAATTTCATAAAGCAATTTCAAATTCAATTTAAGTTTTATTTATTTAGATAAATCCATTGCTATCCAAAATATTTAAAAATCTAAAATTATATTACATTATAGTTATGAAATTAAAATAAATTATACAGAATTATAAGTTGAATAAATCTTATGCCAATAGTAATAAAATAATTTTCAATTATAAATCATATAGATCGAAAAAATAGAAAACTATATGGAAGGATGTGATATACAATACCAAAAAAGTTTAATAAATATATTTTTCGATTCAACGAATTCAGTTATTTTGTATCATGATAAAACTTAACATTCTTGATCAATCACCTGTCATAAAGGGTCACACTCCCGGAGAAGCAATACTGCAGACATTGGAGCTTGCAAAATTAGCCGAAGAACTCGGCTATAGCAGATACTGGGTAGCAGAGCATCATAATTCAAGATCATTCGCTTCGGCAAGTCCGGAAATACTAATGTCTGCCCTTGGATCGAATACAAAGAAAATCAGAATAGGTTCGGGAGGAGTATTAATCAGTCATTATAGTCCTTTAAAGATAGCCGAGCAATTCAATATGCTGCAGAGTCTTTATCCCGGAAGAATAGATCTCGGAATAGGCCGAGCTCCGGGCGGAGACGGAAATATCATTAAAGCATTAAGAACATCGAACGAGAATGCATTTACAAAAACCAAAGAGCTTATAGATCATCTAAACCATTCATCCGGCAGTAAACAGCACATGACAGTTTCTGCAGTACCTGAGGGATTAAACATGCCTGAGATATGGATACTCGGAACAAGTCCTGACAGCGCATTATTTGCCGCAGAAAACGGACTTCCTTATGCTTTCGGAAGTTTCATAAATGATGAATACATGCTGCAGTGTTTTCAGAGTTATTATCAGAACTTCAAACCTTCCTTATTTTTAAAAGAGCCCTATCTGAATCTTGCATTATTTTCTATAACCGGAGAAACTATGGAAGATGCTTTGCGGATCGCTAAATGTTCAGAATACTGGCTTTCGCAGACTTTTCTGAAAGGAATGAATATTCCGTTTCCTGATGAAGAGACAGCATTAAAGCACAATTTTTCCATTGAAGAAAAAATGCTGATTGAATACAGAAGAAGAACGGCTGTGATAGGGGATGCTGAAACTGTTTCAAAGAAGCTTAATGAGCTCGTGAAGAAATATGCAATACATGAACTTACCATTGTTACGATTAATTCAAATTTTGAAGAAAGAAAAAAATCATACAGACTTTTATATGAAGCAATGAAATGCTAATTACAAGTTACAAGTTACAAGTTACAAGTTACAAGTTACAAATTACAAATTTTTAATTCTTATCAAATAAATTTCAAATTCAAATAAAAGTATTACAACTTAATGCTCCAAACCTAATATCCAATACTCACAACTTAATACTTAATACTTAATACTTAATACTTAATACTTAATACTTAATACTTAA
>CAZLOL010000309.1:0-4445 GCA_964561045.1 uncultured Ignavibacteriaceae bacterium
TTGCTTTTATAAACCCCGGCAGACCGGCGGTATCTGCCGGGGTTTGATCTGTGTTAATCTAATCTAATCATAATTTATAGTTATCCTGTTATATGGGTGGCATCAATTGAAAAAATTCATTTTAATTTTCTAGTAAGCAATTGCTGATATTTATACATATAATCGAAAGACTTTATTAGATTACATCCATCACAATATTTTTTTTTCATAATAAACTTTAAAGAACAGATATAATTAATATATCCCGGCAGACTTCATTCTGCCGGGATATTTCTGTTCATCATTTTATCATCGTCATCCTTTTTGTGTGAGCAGCACCATTGGCTTCAAGACGATAAAAATAAACTCCTGAAGAGAGCTTACTTCCGTCAAATTTTACTTTATACTCACCGGCAGATTTATATTCATTTATAAGATTATTTATAAGTCTTCCGGTGATATCATATACACTTAATCTGACGAATCCATCAGAGGGAATGCTGAAGGATATGTTCGTTGTTGGATTGAAAGGATTCGGAAAATTCACCGGTTCCGGCTTCAAATCTGATTGTGTAAAGCCCTTCCCGGAAATATTCCATAAAGAAGCATAAATACTGCCGGATTGTTTGTAAACTATCACGGCAATATTTCCATGAGAAGTTATGGAAGTATATTCCCCCTCGCTTATTTCATCCTGAATTTCCAATGTATTCTTGCATTGGGCGGATTCGTCAGCTAAGTATAAATTCGTTACAAATAATTTATTTAAATTTGTTGAAACCCAGTTCAGAAATATTCTGTCCCCTGAAATATAAAATCCGTTAAGAATCTTTTCTGCAGGCAGAATCTTAGTATATGGATCTTTTGATTCATCACAGGAGATCCTGCTTCCGGTTTTTGAACCCCATACTATATTACCGTCTTTTGTGACAACAATGCCAAAGATCTCATTCCTGTAAATATCACCATCGCTCCATATTATGCCTGCTCCGTATTTGTAATCTGTTGTGATCAAAGGTTTTGACTGATGAGATCCTGACTGAAGATCAAGTATCCATTCCCGGTCCAGATTTTCATTTACCTTCAGAACATTAATATTGCTGAACTGATTGTCTAAAGAATGTTCTATCGCAATAATAAAATTATTATTATCTGAGGTAATCATATTATGGTTATAAAAAACATCCTTTCTTGAATTTCTGGGATTAACTTTTCTGAATATCATTTTTCCTTTTGCATCAAAAGTAATTGCTGCACCATTGGAATCAAGCAGATTGGCAAAAAGATCAAAAGAATATTCGGAATAATTTCTGGCATCAAGCCATGAAATAAATATGTTGTTATTATTATTGCAGGATATAGCAGGTTTTCTCTGATCATAGTCCACATTACATACTTCAACTTCATTTCCATAATTCCAGAGTTTATTTCCATTCCGGTCTACCATCTGTGCGTGAACATTAAAATCACCGCCGCTGATATTCTCCCAGGTAACTGCAATATTATTGCTTTTTGTCATTACAGCAGAAGGGCTGTAATTGTAACCTCCGTAAAAAGATGACAGACAGACTGGTGCAAAAAAGCAATTTCCATTCATATCTACCTTTTGAAAATATATATCCTCCCTGTCAAAGAAAATTTTTCTGTAAATTACAATTGCTCCCCCTTTTTTGTCGGAGTATATCAAAGGATAATCCGAATCTGCCGTAAAGCCCGACCCCAAATATGAGTCAGCTAAAACTCCGTTTTCGGTCCACATTACTTTTCCCGTATTGTCAATCTTTTGAATCCGCAATGATCCGTTATTTATTTCGTCAAGCCAGCAGATAATTGTGCCGTCATCTTTTCCGTTCACTTCCGATCTTTCGGATGCCGGAAGATAAGAATTTTCTGATTTTATACTGACAGGGATTCTTAATATATCAGCATACAAGTTAATATTTACAAGCGTAATTATTGCTAAGTTCCAAATAAGTATTTTAAAAGTTTTCATATCTTTAAATTAATTTAATAATTATTAAATAGGATATTTCCAATTCCTTACTTCCGGCAGTCTGGATCTCTTATTCTTATTTTGTCTTTCATGTTCATTTATTTTCATTCTAATTTTTAAAGCTTAGCAAAGCTATAACTTTTTTACCGGTTTGTCAAATTGTAAAAAATCGATTTTGTGAAAGTTAAAATGACAATTTTGAAGGTCTGATTTTTTTGTAATAAAACTAAAGAAATGGCTTAAATCCTTATTCTACAAGGGTTAGAGAGGTGTCACTGAATATTATTATTTGAGAAAATATTTAATCCGGAAAATGTGATTTTTTATAAATTGATTTTTCCGGATAAGCTGATTTTACAAAAAATCATTCCGAGATCAATTTTAGACAGGATTGCCGGTATGAAAAAAGCCGCGTGATTAATTCACGCGGCTTTGTATTTTAAGAGTTTGAATCTGTTTTTTGTATAAAATTAAAGCGGAATATTTCCGTGCTTCTTCTTCGGATTTGTATCAACTTTATTTTCCAGTATTTCAAAATAATAGATAAGTTTCTTACGTGTATCTTTCGGCTCTATAATATCATCTATAAATCCCCTCTCTGCTGCAAGATACGGATTTGCAAATTTTTCAGTGAACTCAGCAACTTTTTCAGCAAGAGCTTTAACCTTATCGTCAGAAGCATCTATTTCTTTTTTAAAAATAACTTCAGCGGCTCCCTGAGCTCCCATAACAGCTATTTCAGCCGAAGGCCATGCAAGATTAACATCACCTCTGACATGTTTCGAATTCATGACATCATAAGCACCTCCGTATGCTTTCCTTAAGATGACTGTTACCTTTGGAACTGTCGCTTCACAGAACGCATAGAGAAGCTTTGCACCGTGACGTATTACCCCGCGCCATTCCTGATCCGTTCCCGGAAGAAATCCCGGAACGTCTTCAAGAACTAATAAAGGAATATTAAATGCATCACAGAATCTTACAAATCTTGCAGCTTTGATCGAAGAATTCAGGTCAAGAACTCCTGCAAGCACAAGCGGCTGATTAGCAACTATTCCTATAGAGCGGCCATTCAGTCTTCCGTATCCTACTACGATATTTTCAGCATACTCTTTATGAACTTCAAAGAATGTATTATCATCAAGTAAAGCGGCAATAATATCCTTTACGTCATAAGGCTTATTCGGATTATCAGGGATGAAATTATTCAGCATGTCAAGATTCTTTTCACCGCCTGTATATTCTGTAAATGGAACAGAATCCATATTGTTAAGCGGGATGTATGACATAAGTTTTCTTATGCTTTCAAAACATTCGATCTCATTCTCTGCAGTAAAATGACTTACTCCGCTTTTTATGGCGTGAGTTCGGGCACCTCCGAGATCATCAAACGTAACTTCCTCGTGTGTTACAGTTTTCACTACATTAGGTCCGGTCACAAACATATACGAAACTTTATCCACCATAAATACAAAATCAGTGATAGCAGGCGAATAAACCGCACCGCCCGCACACGGACCTACTATTGCAGAGATCTGAGGTATCACACCGCTTGATAATGTATTTCTCAGAAATATATCAGCGTATCCCCCGAGAGAAACCACGCCTTCCTGTATTCTCGCACCACCGCTGTCATTAATACCTATTACAGGTACACCTATCTTCATTGCCATATCCATTATTTTACAGATTTTCTTTGCATGATATTCGGCAAGAGAACCTCCAAGTATTGTAAAATCCTGTGAAAATACACATACCGTTCTGCCTTCAATCTTTCCCGTTCCGGTAATTACACCGTCTGTATAGTATCTAGTATCTTCCAGATTAAAATCTACTGACTGATGTCTTACAAAAAGATCTGTTTCCTCAAATGTTCCTTCATCCAGAAGCAGATTAATTCTTTCACGCGCAGTAAGCTTTCCTTTCTTATGCTGGGCATCAATCCTCTTTTGTCCTCCGCCAAGGTATGCTTCCTGTTTTATCTTTTTTAATTGTTCAATTTTAGAAGAGTTGGTCATAATATTTTTAATTTTAATTCACTGTAATTTACTAATAATGAAATATCTTTGCAGGTTAGAAATAAATACAAAACTCAATATTGTATATTTTTAAAAGCCATTTTTAACATTTTTTTTGAATGTTAATTTAAAGAAAAAATGAAAATTACACATTCTTAATTGCAGTTGCATATTCTTGCTTGAAAGATTCGAATGATTAAAATCTATTACAGACAGTTTAGTTATACTAAGATGGTTCTATAGAATCTTATATAGAATTTAAACGCAAATCACAAACAGAACTTTATTTAAGAGCATAATGAATTACTTCTGGCATAATTAATTACTTCTTACTAATAATTTACACCTGTTACGTTAGTTAGCTTAGTGAGTGAGTGGAAATATATTTTAAAATTAATTCCGGTGAAAATGCTTTTAATATTTTAATATTTTAATATTTTAATATTAGAGCAGAG
>CAZLOL010000310.1:0-4408 GCA_964561045.1 uncultured Ignavibacteriaceae bacterium
ATACACAATACACAATACACAATACACAATACTCACTGCCATATGAAACCTTTTCAGACGGATTCAGTCAAAACCTGTAACTAAAATATTAAGATTTGACTGAGTCAGCAATAATAATAGCGGTAACATTTGTAATAACATTCATAATCGCCATACTCAAATCAAAAATTTAATAAAAATAAATTATAACCAAATAAGGAGAAAAAAATGAACAATGCAATAGAATCATTCATACCGGTTGTAGCGATAGTCTTTACATTCGGTATACCGGGGATAATAATTTTCTGGTGGCTTTACACAAAACACAGGGAGCGCATGCGTCTGATAGAAAAAGGTCTTACGCCTGAAGAGGTAAAAGCATATTTCGCAGATGCCAATACAAAGCCAAGAAATCCGTATTCGTCACTGAAGTGGGGGATTTTACTGACCTTTCTCGGAATTGGCATATTTCTTGCAAACCTTTTTGAAAACCTGTATGACATAGAGGAAGGCGTGATGATGGGAATGATAGTTTTATGCGCGGGATTGGGATTTCTAGTTTACTACTCGGTCGTCAGCGCCAAGATCAAAAATCAGTCTCAGAATAGCGGTCAAAATTTAAGTAACCAATAAATTCTTAAAAATGAAAACAAGAATAATTTTATTAGTAATAGGTTTCGGAATTTTTGTAAGTTTAAACGGATGCAGTATGATGGGGAAGAGATATGTAAAATCAAATTCCGAACAGCATCAGATAAGCTCTTCCGGGAAGAAAAAAATAAAGCTTGAAAACATCACGGGTAATATCATTATATCACGCAGCAGTGATTCAGGTTTAGTCTCCGTTAAAGCCTTAAAAGAGATAAAAGTAAAGAAGAAATATCTTGACAAACCGCTTGATGAAATCGAAATAAGAATAGACACAAGCGGAAACATTATAAACATTTCTTCGGAGTATAATGACAACAGGGATGACGGATTTTTTAAATTCAATATCAGCAGAGACCGGAGGATTGATTATGAGATCACAGTCCCGGCAAATCTGGAAGTAGAAGTCGAAAATGTAAACGGAGATTTTACGGCAAAAAACCTGGACAATGATATTAAAATAGACCTGGTCAACGGTGACGCTGATCTCACGGACTATACGGGAAAACTTGACTGCGAGATCACCAACGGTTCATTTACCGGCGAGATCGATTCAACCAGGGGGGTAGATATCAGCACAATAAACGGAAGCGTCACGCTTAATCTGAATAACTTTATGAATGCAAATATAAAAGCCGAAACCGTAAACGGGAGGATAGTTGAAGAAAATCTGCAGTTCAGGGTAATTGATAAGGAAAAGAAGATGTTCAGGGGAACACTGGGAAATGCTGATTCGAACACTGACATAAAGATAGAGACAGTCAACGGAAAGATAAAACTGATCGGTCGCAATGAAATATAAAAATCAATTTGCATTTGAAATTGATTTTTATCAAATTGTATAAAATAATTATTGTTAATGCCTGAGTCTTACAGTGAAATAATCGGAAATATTAAAAAAGGTGATACATCCTCTTTCGGAATAATTGCAAATGAGTTCAAGGACAAGGCATTTTCGCTTATAATGAAGATTCTGAAAAACAGGGAAGAAGCCGAAGACACGCTGCAGGAAGCATTCATGAAACTGTACAGAGCAATATCCGGAAACCAGTTCGAGGAAAGATCAAAACTCTCGACTTATTTTTACAGCATAGTTTATAATACTGCTGTTGATAATTACAAGAAACTTAAGTCGCAAAGGTTCAGCATAGTGTCCATAGATGTGGAAGATTCCAATTTTGAGGAAGGCGATGATCTGCTGAAGAAATATTATGAGCAGGACATTGAAAAGAATATTTATGAGGAAAGGCATGAGATAAGCATTGATAAGAAATTAAGCGCGGATGAGATCAAATATATTATTCAGAAGTACATTAACAATATACCTGTGCAATATTCGGTAATACTGACAATGTTTTATATAAATGATCTTTCACATGAGGAAATATCTGACATACTTAAGCTTCCGATCGGAACGGTAAAAAACAGAATATTCAGGGCGAAGGCAAAGCTGAAAGAGATAATTCTAAAAAAATATTCAGAAGAAGAAATCCTACAATACGTATGAAAAAATTTAATTTTAAAATCAGCAATTTTTATAGTATCTTTGATCAAATGGCGGACGGAAATCAAAACAGAGACCTCAATTCATTCTTAGATGACAATATAAAGCAGTCGCTGAAACTCAATGTTTCAGACGGATTTACATTTGAGATGATGAAGAGAGTTGAGCTGGAAAAGGAATTTGAGAAAGAAGACGTAAAGACACACAGAATGGCAAAGTATATCATCGGAGGTTTTGTTTCACTGATGGTTGCATTCGTTCTGATGTTCTCTATGTTTTTAAGCAGTAATGAAGAGAGCAGGGATGCAGGTTTTGTAAACAGTATTATAGATAAGTTTTCCGACAGCATTGAAGCCATTAGTGTCTTCACTGCAACAAATCTTGGTTTTGCATTTGACATTCAGACTGGAGTTGTTTTAATGCTTTTAATGGTATTCGTATTTTTGTTTTCTTTTGCTGACAGGATTATATTCAGGAAAGGTTATAAATAAGATCAATTTCAAATTACAAATTTCAAATATTTCTTCTGTATTTATTCATTTTTAACGCCTGCCATATATTTATTCAAAATGATTTTTTAAAATATCAAAAGTAATTTACCTCTAGTCTCGAAAAAATTCTTTACACGCAAGTTTTTTGTAAACTTTTTCGCTTATATATTTCCATAGCAGCAAAATTCACTATATGCGATTTATTTTTTAAATTTAATATTGAGAATAAAAAATGTATCATAGCTTTCTTTTAAATTACAAATCAAATATTGCATAAATTATATCCGTACATAATAATTTTTATTTTACTTACCTCAATAGCAGCTTTAGCGCAGGAAGAAATGTCAGTTGACATAATCAATGATACAATGTCAGCTATGCTTGAAGAAAATGACTGGTATCAGATGATCCCTTACGGTGAAAGCGCATTGAGAAAAGGATATGATTTCTTTTTTTTGAGAGCGAGACTGGGAATTGCATATTATGAAACAGGAAATTATTTCAATGCTATTACAAATCTGGAGAGAGCCCTTCAGATCGGTTATGATAATCCTACAGTTCTTGAAGATCTTTATTATTGCTACCTTTATACAGACAGGGAAGAAGACAGGAATTTTATATTTAAAAAGCTTCCGAAGAACAAAAGAAAAAGACTGAAGCCGCTGGAGAATCCCTTTGCTGATAATCTGCATATAGAATATGGAACAGGTATTTCAAATGACGCAGACAAGAACAGTTCTGTGGATCTTGACGGCAGTGAAAACTTTTACGGTGAGCAGACTCTCACAGGAAATGAATTATACTTTAATGTTGGATTAAATCAACTGCCCGTCAACTTTCTCAATGCTAAATTTGATTTTTCATATCTGAAAATAAATAAAACAAAGCAGATAATGTTCGGTAATGAACTGATCTCAGATGATTATCCTGAATATCAGAGCAGATTCTATAACGGCTACGACATTCGAATAACTCCGGGTTTTATTGTCAGTCCGGCAGGGCAGTATATCGGACAGAAATATTCTACTGTTTATGCCGAATATGACAGTACGGTAATTTATTCCAAGGATTCATCAAAGTATATCTACTCAATATCAGAGCAGGAAAAATCATTAAACAATTTTATTCTTTCACTGGATATTTCTAAATATATTACAAAGTTCAAGTTCGGTCTTAACGGAAGTTTTTCTTATCTGAATGACTTACATCAGTATCAGTACGGACTTTCTTTCAGAATATTCCCGTTCAGTAATCCTAATTTCCTTTCTTATACCAATGTAACAATGCATAATCAGAATAACATTGCAAATCTGATCGTTGACCAGTCATTCAGCGGAAATGTTAAATATAAATTCTTTTATGAATTATTTGCAACCTTCGGTAAAATGACTAATTACAATGAACAAAACGGATTCAGGGTCTATAATACCGATGTCATAAATTACAAGTTTGGATTTGAAACAAAATATTTTTTTACAGATAACTTCAGCGGAAAATTTATATACAGCTATCAAAGCAGGGAAAGAAATTATATTTCAGGAAGTTCAAATGCTGTAAGCTCCAATAATCCTGATTCTACATTTCAGTCCGGTCAGTTAAATTATCAGGTTAATAATTTTTTATTCGGATTGAATTATAGCTTCTGATCATTTAAAATTCAAAGAATCGCCAGTTTGCTAAGACAAAAGAATTTGGTCAGGAGCATTTTTTCTTTTTGACTTTGAATCTTAGTGTGTTGATTTTCCTTTCATCATTAAAAAATCAAAATCCCTGCAAATCGTTATTT
>CAZLOL010000311.1:0-4393 GCA_964561045.1 uncultured Ignavibacteriaceae bacterium
ACTCTGCGGTTATTGCTGTCAACTTAGTTGTTAAATAATTTTCTTACCATTTTGATTGGAAGGAATCTGATCCAGTATAAATTACAATCTCAGATCAGTCACGGAGTTTATTGCTTTAGTTATATCTGAATGCTGTAATTTCAGCTGATCTCATTAAGCAGCGCTTTATTCTCTATAGCGAACTTTACCAGACTGTGACTGCCTTTAAGATTTAGTTTACCTGAGATATTTGCCCTGTGATTTTCAATAGTTCTGTAACTTATGAAAAGTATATCCGCGATTTCTTTGCTTGTCTTGTTTTCAGATATGAATTTCAGGATCTTCTTTTCTGACATGGTGAGATTCTGAAGGAGTGGGTTGTTGTTTTTTAACTCTTTTAATTTCTTTCTCCTGTTAATAAGAAAGTTTGAAACTGACGGACTTATATAATATCTTTCTTCATATACGGAAAATATACAATCCACTATATCGCTGACTGCGCTGTCCTTTAATACAAATCCTTTTATACCGTGATTCATCGCTTCCTCGAATATGTCTTCTTCAGCATACATTGTCAGAAAAATTATCTTTACATCACTGTCTTTGAGCTCTTTCAAAACTTCAAGTCCTGTCTTCTTTGGCATGTCTATGTCTAGTATGGCAATATCGGGCTTAAGTTCAGTAATAAGCTCAAATGCTTTCTGACCATTATCAGCTTCACCGATGATTTTAATTCTTTTGTCAAAATCTATTATCTGCTTCAGTCCGTTTCTGAATATCGGATGATCGTCTGCTATTACTATCTTAATTACCTTTTCCATATTTAAAATATTTTAAATTAATTTTGAAATACCGGATATACTTCACACAAGCTGCTTAAAGCCATGCCTCCTGAAACAGAGCTTCTGAAAATATTAATTTGTGGCTTTAAATGGAACACTGATATTATAATCCGTTCCTTCGCCGGGAGAAGATTTAATATTAAACTTACCGTCAAACAGCTTTACTCTCTCGGACATTCCCCTTAATCCGAACCCGTGACTTGACGGATCTGCTTTCACTTTACCATGGTCAAATCCAACTCCATTATCAGAGATCAGGATTGAAATGTTATCGTTTCCTTTACTTACATTAAGAATGACTTCCGTGGCTTTTGAATGCTTCAGAATATTATTTATACATTCCTGAACGATTCTGTATAAACTTATTTCTACCTCGGGTTTGACTAATTTATCGATAGTATCAATGCTTTTTGTAAAAACTATATCAGTAGATCTTGATGCCCTTTCCACTATAGATTGTATTGCCTTTGATAAACCAAGCCGTTCAATCTGATAAGGATGAAGAGTATATGAAATTTCCCTTACATCATTCAAAGTTTCTGAAATTATATCCGATGCCTCTTTTATATTACCGATCAGAAATTCCTTGTCTTCCGGCTTGCTTAAGCTCAGCATTATTTTATTCTTTGTAATGAGAAGGTCCTGCCCGATGCTGTCATGAAGTTCCATAGATATCCGCTTCCTGTCATTTTCCTGAACATCGATCAGCCGTCTTGTAAATTCCTCCTGCGCTTTCTTCTCTTTTCTTACCTTGTCCAATTTTCCTTTGTAAATACTTCCGGCTGTCCCTGCAACTGCAAGAGCTCCAAGTGTTTTGAACCAGAGAGTTCTCCAGAAGGGCGGAGTGATCTTTATTTTTAATGAAGTGCCTTCCTCATTCCAGATTCCGTCATTGTTTGAGCCTCTGACTCTGAATATATAATCACCGTGATTAAGATTAGTATAAGTAGCGAATCCCCTGTTGCCGGGATATACCCAGTCTTTGTCAAATCCTTCCATCATGTACGCATATTGATTCTTGCCCGGGATATTATAATCAAGTGAAGCGAATTCAAATGAAAACACACTGTCTCTGTGTGAAAGTATGATCTCTTCTTCAAATGTAATTGCCTTCTTTAAAACTGAATTTTTTTCTGAAACCGGAACAGATTTATTTGCTATGAGAAAATTTGTTATCACAACTGGTGGGATACAACTGTTATCTTTCAGATCATCAGGATGGAAAATATTAAATCCGTTTACTCCTCCGAATGCAAGTTCACCGCTACTTAATTTCAGATATGACATCTGATTGAATTCATTGCTCTGAAATCCGTCCCTCTGATCATAATTCCTGAATGTCTCCTTTACAGGATCGAATTTTGACAATCCGAAATTTGTGCTTAACCATAAATTGCCGTGGTCATCTTCAAGGATTCCTATTATTGTATCATTCGGCAGACCGTCCTTTCTGTAATATCTTCTGAATGTTTTTTTTTCCTTGTCAAATTTATTCAAACCGCCGCCTACTGTTCCAAGCCATAAATTTCCCGATTTATCCTGATAAATTGTCATTATGTTGTTAGAGCTTATGCTTAAAATATTATCAGGATCATTTTTATATTCATAGAATTTCTCTTCATTCACTTCGAATTTAATTAGTCCTGCATCATCCGATCCGATCCAGATTATATGATCATTCTCAATGCATATACATCTGATTCTGTTTGTGCTAATGCTGTTTTCATCGGCCGGATCAGATCTATAAACCGTAAATTTATCATTCACCGGGTCATATTTACTTATACCGCCTCCCATGGTTGAGATCCAGATATTTTCCTTGCTGTCCATAGCCATAGAAAATGCAACATTATGTCCTATACTGTTACTGTTGTTTGTATTGTTGAAATAATGAGTGAATTTTTTACTTCTTTTGTCAAATTTATTTAATCCTTCGTTTGTACTGATAAACAGATAATCATTCCTGTATTCGATAATAAAATGAATGGTATTATTTGTTAATCCGGATGGATCATTAATATCATTTTTAAATACAGTAAATTCATTTTTTTTTCTGTCTATTCTGTTTAACCCTTCGTCCCGGGTTCCTACCCATAAGATACCTTCCGAATCTTCGCAAATATTGAATATAAGATTACTGCTTAAACTATTCGGATTGTTCGGCTCTGAATAATAATGAGTGATCTTGTTTGATTGTCTGTTGAATTTATTAAGGCCACTCCCGTAAGTCCCTATCCATATTATTCCTGACCTGTCCTCATAGATCGTAGTTATGGAATTATTGTTAATTGCATCAGGATTATCTTTGTCTTTTTTAATATTGCTGAATTTACCTGTCTCCGGATTGTAAATGTTTATTCCGTTTTCACGTGTACCGACGTAAACAGTTTCATGGCTGTCTATAAAAACTATCGATACTAAATTATCACTGATTGAATCTGATCCGGATGGATCTTTTAAGAAATGTCTGAACTCCTGTTTACCATTTTCCAGGAAAAACAACCCGTAGTTTGTTGCGACATATATATTTCCTTTTTTATCGGAACAAATGGAATTCACCCTGTTAAAGCTGATACGGTGACACTCATCATTTGAAAGCCTGTATCTTTTGAATTTGCACTCTCTCGTGTCAAAAAGATTTACTCCCCCGCCCCATGTACCTACCCACAAATTGGAATCAATGTCCTCGGTTATAAAATTGACCCTGTTATCACTGAGACTTGACGGATCGTCTGCACTGAATTTGAAACATGAAAAGTTATCTTCTCCATGATTATATTTGGCCAGTCCTCCGTTATATGTTCCAATCCATAATGTACCTTCTTTATCTTCATATATAGACCTTATCTGATCATTTGGAATGCTGTTCTCATCTTCAGGATCGAATTTGTAGTTTATAAAAATATCTTTCTCCCTGTCATATTTGCTCAGACCTTTTTCCGAACCAAGCCAGAGATTATTATTTTTATCTTCACATAAACATCTCAGGTAATTATAGCAAATGCTGTTAGTGTTTTCAGGATCGTTTCTGTAAATTGTGAATTTCTTTCCGTCATACTGATTCAATCCGTCCTGAGTACAGAACCACATGAATCCTTTTGAATCCTGTAAAATGCCTTCCACAACATTTTGAGACAGCCCGTCCTTTATAGTGAGGCTCTGAAACTTAATATTGTCCTTTTGATTCAATTTCAAATTGAAATAGTTTTACCTTGAATTGATTTATATCCGGTCTTCTTTATTTAACACAAAATAGTTTTATCAATCGGTAAGTTCAATAAGGAAATTGAAATCCGGCACAGCTTTGGACATTGCTGCTAAATATAGAAGAGCTGACCCCGCCTCCAACCTCATTTCCATTAAGTTAAGTATCTAAGGTGTGAAAAACTTCCGAAGTCTATTTTATTGCGCTTCAGTAATTTATGATTTGGATTTAGACTTCGGAAGTTTCTTTCCTTTACTTAATGGCTTTGGGGATTAAGAGGTGGTCGCTTGAAGATTGAATTGAAGAGCTGACTTCAACCCTTTGAAAAATTAAGGGGAAGGAGTTATTCACTTACAAGTTAAATTCT